>CABQMC010000037.1 GCA_902465115.1 uncultured Collinsella sp. | reverse complement strand
CGAGCGCGGCGGTCACGGTAGCACCGACGGCCAGCGTGCCCTCGGCAATGTGGGCGACGTGAGCATACAGGCCGTTGTGGTTCTTGGTATCGGAAACGGTCAGCGAAACGCCCTCGGCGGAAAGCTCGCCGGCATCGCCCTGCTGGCCACCCATCTCGGCATAGAACGGAGTGCGGTCGAGAACGACCTCGACGTCCTCGCCGGCGGCAGCGGACTCGACGGACTCGCCGTTGCGCACGATGGCAACAACCTTGGCACCCTCGATCACATCGTTGTCATAGCCGTCGAACTCAGTCGCGGCGACCTTGTCGGAAAGCTCGACCCAAACGTCGTTGAAGCTGCCCCAGGCGTCGCCTTTGGCATTGGCGCGGGCGCGGGCCTTCTGGTCCTCCATGCAGGCAGTGAAGCCGTCCATATCGACATCGTGGCCAGCGGTGCCGGCGATCTCGACGGTCAGGTCGATGGGGAAACCAAAGGTGTCGTGCAGCTTAAAGGCAACGTCGCCCGGAAGCACAGCGCCCTCGGCAAGCGCTGCCAGGGCCTCGTCCAGGTAAACACGGCCGTTGTCGAGCGTCGTGGAGAAGCGCTCCTCCTCGGAGGCGACGATACCCTTGACGAGGGCGACGTTCTTGAGCAGCTCGGGATAAGCCTCGCCCATCTGAGCGTTGACTTCGTCGATGAACTTGGTCAGGAAGGCGCCCTCGATGCCCAGCAGGCGACCGTGGAACACGGCACGACGGAGCAGGCGGCGAAGGACGTACTCGCGACCCTCGTTACCGGGAAGGATGCCGTCCGAGATCATAAAGTCGACGGCACGGGAGTGGTCGGCGATGATACGCAGGGAGCGGCTGGCGCCGGAGTAATCGTCGGCGTCATAGGTCTTGCCGCTAATCTTCTCGCCCAGCTTGATGAGATGCTGCATCAAGTCGCCGTCGTAGTTGGCGGTCTTGTGCTGCATGATGGCGGCCATGCGCTCCAGGCCCATGCCCGTATCGAGGTTGCGGTGCGGCAGCTCCGGCATGGAGCCGTCCTCCTGGCGATCATACTGGGTAAAGACGAGGTTCCAGAACTCCAGGAAGCGGTCGCAGTCGCAGCCGGGCTTGCAGTCGGGACTACCGCAGCCAACCTCCTCGCCCATGTCAAAGTAGATCTCGGAGCAGGGACCGCAGGGGCCAGTGGGGCCAGCGGCCCAGAAGTTGTCGTCCTCGCCCAGGCGGGAGATGTGGTCCTCGGCAACGCCCAGAGAACGCCACACGTCGTGGGTCTCGTCGTCCTCGGTAAAGACGGTAAAGTACAGGCGGTCGAGCGGCAGCTTGAACTCCTTGGTGATGAGCTCAAAGGCCCAGGCGCAAGCCTGCTGCTTGGAGACGCCGCCAAAGGAGAAGTCGCCGAGCATCTCGAAGAAGGACAGGTGACGGCCGTCCTCGCCGATGCAATCGATGTCGTTGGTGCGGACGCACTTCTGGCAGGAGATAGCGCCGATCTCCTTCATGGTCTTCTTGCCCTGGTAGTACTCCTTAAACTGGTTCATGCCGGCGTTGGCAAGCAGCAGCGAAGGATCGTCGGGGACGAGGGACGAAGAAGGATAGAGCTTAAGACCGCGCTCCTCAAAGAAGTTGAGGAACTTGGAGCGAATCTCGGCCGTAGTCATTGACGGGTAGTCAGCACTCATAGAGGGAATCTCCTCGGTTTCACATCGAAACAGTTCAAACGTAACGATATTACCATCCCACCGCGCAAGTGCAAAAAAGAGGGCCGCCAAACAGCGACCCTCCAGCGAAAGTGCACGTTATTCAGTACTGTGCGATCCTTTGAAAAAGGACTGCTGTAGAATTACATATAAGAGTCACCCGGAAGGAGCGATCGATGAAAAGTAAACGATTTGTCCTGAATGCACTTCTGGTACTAGCACTTTTAGCGCTCTTGGCCTTCTCCTGCTGGTACGCAAACCAACCAGCATTTGGCTACGTATTGTATGCAGTAATGTCCGGCGATAAGGCTTATTACACTCTACGCGCAATTGACGTTCTCTTTTTCTATGTAGCCGGCCCCTTATCAATCGCTTTGCTCGCGTTTATTGTCATTTACAACTTCAAGAAACGTTAATAGGGCCTATTTAGAATCCGAATCGTCCATGGAGCCGTCGATGCCGGTTTTGGTATCGTCGTCCGAGTTGGAGTCATCGTCCTTGGCGAAGGGATTCTTGAAGAAGCCCGTGGCATCGGGTTGCAAACCCGAGAGCTTGATCCAGGGATTATCGAACTCGGGCTTAGGCATCGCTTGGGCCTCGGGTGCAGTCTCGTTGCCGATGAGCTCGGACTCGTAAATGAAGGTGTCGTCGCCGAGCGCGTCGTAGGCGGCGACCGGGTTGCCATCGGCATCGCGGTACGGTGTGCCCTTAAACACGGCGCCGTCATAGGCCACAAGCTGGCGGCCGGTCTCATTCTCGAAGTAGTACACGAAGATACCTTTGAGGGCCGCACAAAGCGGGATGGCAATAATCATGCCGATGGGGCCCATGAGTGCCGAGCCAATAACGAGCGCCGTGAGGCTCATGATGGGATGCACCTGCACCGAGCTCTGCATAACCTTAGGCGAAATCACGTTATCGGTGACGTTTTGCGCGACCATCGTCACAATAAGCGTCCATAACGCCAACATGGGGCTGAACATGAAACCAAGCACTGTGGCGATTGCTGCGCTCACCCAAGGACCGACGACCGGAACCAAATGCATGATGCCGGTAAAGATAGCCATGAGCGCCGCATACGGATGGCCGATGATCATAAAACCGATAAAGGCGAGGAAACCACCACAGATGGACGTCACGACCATACCGCGCATGTAGCCGCCGACAGAGCGAGAAAGGATGGCGACCATAAAGCGGTACGAGGTCTCCTTCTCCTGACCGATGATGGTGCAAATCTCGTGATGCATGCGAGGGTAGTCGCAGGCCATCCAGTAGGCAAGCACCAGACCAAGGAAGATCACGAACAACTGCGAGGCCGTATTGGTGATGAGCGGGAACACACCGCGGCCAAGCTCGGCAGCAATCTGAGACACATACTTCGATGCCACGGCAACCAGCGACGAAAGATTATCGTCCAAATACTCCTTGAGCGGCGTGTTGTTGAGCGTCTTGGCATGCGAGATCATCTCGTTGAGATCGCCACCTGCAACACGAAGCTGCTCGGGCAGGCGGCTCAGGACTTCCATGATCTGACCAAAGAGAATCGGCGACAAGATGCAAACGACACCGACGAGCACGGCAACAACAACAATAAGCGCGATAAGCGAACCGATGCCGCGATTCACGCCATGGTGCTCGAGCCAATTGGTGATCGGGGACATCACAAAAGCAATGATGGAGCCGACGGCAAGAAACTCAATAACCGGTGCCAGGATGCCCATAAGGTTAAAGATGACAGCAGCAATAACAATGCAGCCGACAACGGCCCAAATGCGCAGCGTCAGAATGCGGGTGTCGCGCAGCACGCGATCGGTTTGTTGGGGGTGCTCACTCATGAACGAATCATCACTCCGTCGGGGTCGATCTTGTCCTGAATCTTCTTAAGCGTGCGGCGCAGCAGACGCGAAACCTGCACCTGAGAAATACCCAGCTTCTTGGCAATCTCAATCTGGGTCATGCCCTTCACAAAGCGCAGCTCGATCACCTCGCGCTCGCGCGGCGAGAAATCGCGAATAGCTTCTTCAATGACCAGACGGTCATCGGTAAAGTCGAGCTCATTGTCGTCGTCGGCGTAACGGTCGAGAATCGAGGGGGCATCGTCGGAATCGGACGCACCAGGAGCCTCGATGGGCACCGAGGTATAGGCCGAAGACGATTCCATAGCCTCGAGGACCTCATCGACAGTCACATCTAGATACTCAGCGATCTCCTCAACCTTGGGCGAACGCTGCAGCTCGTTGGTAAGTTTGTCAGTAGCCTGGTTGACCTTGGCCGAGAGCTCCTGCAGACGACGCGGCACGCGCACGCTCCAGCCCTTGTCGCGGAAATGGCGTTTGATCTCGCCCAGGATAGTGGGTGTTGCAAACGTCGTGAACTCGAGCCCGCGCTCAGGGTCAAAGCGGTCGATAGCCTTGAGCAAACCCAAATAGCCGACCTGCATGAGATCGTCGAGCGGCTCGCCGCGATTCTTAAATTTGTTGGCAAGAAACCTTACCAGATTCATATGGGACATGACGAGCTGCTCGCGGGCGTCCGGATCACCGGTCTCCTTGTAACGACGAAACAGCTCGCGGGTTTTCTCCTTGTCCCAAGCGGTCTTACCGCTCCGGGAACGTTCGGTCATATTAGATATCCGCCTTGAGGTCGAGGGAAAGCGTCAGGGGCGCCGCAGTCTTTTCGTAGGAATCGCACACGCTCGCCAAAATAAGCTCGGCATAAACAGCAGCCTGGTCATCCTCGTCGACAGTGGCCTGATCGCCAAAGGTAAAGGTCATGCCAACGTGAGATTCATCGACATCGAATTTGATTGAGATGTCGTCGGAATCAACAGCCGTGCAGCCAAAGATAAAGGCTTCCTCGGCAGCCATGCGGATGTCCTCGATGCGATCGACAGACATGGAACACAGGGCACCAACGTTGGCTGCCGTCATGCGCACAAGGCGAGCGAGACGCGGGTCGCCGGCAACGGTCAGCGTGATGGGGCAGGTTGCTTCGCTACTCATCGCAGGACTCCTCAGAGGTCTCGGAGGGTGTATAGGTGTAATACTGAGCCCGCTTGGATGCAGACTTCTGAGCCACATCTGCGCCATCGGCGGCCTCGTCCTCCGCCTTGCCAATCAAGACGCGCTCGGTTGGCTGCTCGGCTTCTTCGGCGGCAGCGGAAAGCTTGCGCTCGGCTTCAGCTGCAGGAGCCTTCACCTTATTGAAGAGCTTCTGCACAGCACCGGCGGCAGAGTCGGTCACGCTCGACACAGCATTGCTGGCCTCGGCCATGCTGCCCGTAACCTCGGAAATGTCGCGAACCACGGCTTCAACCTCTACGAGATTGGAGGTAAGGGCATCAACTGCCGTCTTGCTCGACTTAAGCAGCGGCTCCATCTGGGCAAGCGCCGGCGTAAGCTCATCGACAGCGCCATCGAGCTTTGCCACCACAGGCTGAGCCTCGGCGATGGTGTTGTTGAGGTCGTTCACGGTCTTATCAAGCGAGTCGACAACATTGCGGGTCTTGCGCAGGGTAAGCGCGAGCTCAGCGATGGCCCACACGCCGGCAACGGCGAGCAGCAGCAGGGCGATTTGAATGGGACTCATACAAGCCTCCCGGAAGAATCGAAATACAGACGCTTTTCATGGTACCCCAAAGGGGACCGAACATGCCAAGAGCAGCAACGTGGGACAAAATTATCAGCAGCTACTTCGGTGCATTCCCGCTGCGGTCGCGTTCGCTTTGCTCTACGCGCCACTCTTCCCAGCCGCGCCCGGCAGGCTGCCAGAACGCACCGCGCTCCAGCCCCTCGGGCAAATAGCGCTGATCGACCCAGCCTTCGGGATAATCGTGCGGGTATTTATACACACCGTAGTCGTCGCTGCCTGGGCGATGGCGATCGCGCAGATAACTCGGCACCTCGCGAAGCCCACTAGAGTGGATATCGGCAAGCGCCGCATCGATCGAAGCCTCACACGCGTTGGATTTTGGCGCCAAGCACACATAGAGTGCAGCCTGAGCCAGGTTAATGCGGCACTCGGGATAGCCAATGACCTCGGCAGACTTAAACGCGGCATATGCCACCAAAAGCGCCTGCGGGTCGGCGTTGCCAACATCCTCAGAAGCATGAATCATAATGCGACGGGCGATAAACTTAGGATCCTCCCCCGCATCGATCATGCGCGCAAGCCAGTAGACCGTGGCATCGGGATCGCTACCGCGCATGGACTTAATGAACGCACTGATGATGTCGTAGTGCATGTCGCCGTTTTTGTCATACGTAAAACCGCGACGCGGATTGGCAATCTTTACGTCATCCACGGTGATGGGATAACGCTCCCCCGCCGCCGGCGCTGGCGTTCCCTCGGTATCGGGACGCGTGACGGCAATCTCGCTCGCAAGTTCGAGCGTCGTGAGCGCCGAGCGAGCGTCACCCGCTGCCAGCGTGCAGATGGTCTTAACCGTATCCTCATCGGCCGAGAACTTGCCGTTCAAACCCTGCGGAGCCTCGAGTGCACGCTCGATCAGCGTGGCAATGTCCTCGTCTTTAAGATGCTCAAGCTCCACCACGCGACCGCGCGAGAGCAATGCCGAGTTGACCTCGAAGTACGGATTCTCCGTCGTGGCGCCAATCATAATAACGGTACGGTTCTCAACCGCATGCAGCAATGCATCCTGTTGTGACTTCGAAAAGCGATGAATCTCGTCGATAAACAGGATGGTGCGACGGTCGTACGTATTCAGACGCGTCTTGGCCTCGTCAATCACGCGGCGAAGATCCTTTACGGTGCCCGTCACGGCGCTGACTTCGACAAACTCACTCTTGGTATGGTAGGCGATAATGTGGGCCAGCGTCGTCTTGCCCGTACCGGCCGGCCCGTACAGTATCACGCTCGAAAGCACATCGTGCTCGATCGCGGCACGCAACCATGAGCCCTTACCGACGGCCTTTTGCTGGCCCACATACTCGTCGAGCGAATTGGGGCGCATGCGAACCGCAAGCGGCGCATTCTGAAAGGAACGCTCGCGCGTCGAAGCAGAAAAAAGGTCGTCCATAGCCATCCCGTGCATCAATCAAAAACGTTTTCCACTAACAGTATACCGAATTTATACGAACTACCGTTCGTTAATATAGGTACGGTGCGGAAACTCCAGACCAGGGAACAGCTTGCTCGTGAGCTCACAGAAATAGCCATCCGTCATGCTCGCGATATAATCCACCACGGCTTGATCCTTGTCGTCCTGCCAGGCATAGGTGCGATCGTAGTAGGAAAGTTGCTGCTCAATGCGCGAAATATGGTGCTTAAAGATGTAAGAGGACTCGTCGCCACTGTTTAGATCCCGCAGACAACGGTCGTAGAGCTTTACGAACGCCTCGCGCAGCTCCGCCTCGGAATCGCCCTCGATACCGCCCTTGCTATAGATCCTCTCGTAGTTCTCCCGCTTGGCACGGCGAATTTCCTCAAACAGGTCCTCGCTCATCTCGATGCGCGGCTTACCATAGCTGTGCTCAACGATATCGATGGAGGCATGCGTGAGGATCCAACTGTTGTAGGCACCGCCCCGGCCATCATCAAAAGCGTCGGGCGAAAGCAGGCCCGCCGCAATCGCATCCTGACGGTCACGACCGACGTAGGCAAGGATATCCGAGATGCGAACCACGCAGCCCTCGAGCGTCATGGGACGCAGGTGTCCAATGGCGCCATAGCCCGTGGCAATACAGTCCTCAACCGTCTGATCGAACTGGTCAAAGGAGCCCATGTCCGAGAGCTCAAACACACGCTGCTCGTACTCGCCGTTATGGCATAGCACGCCGTCGAGCGTCTGGAGCGACACGTTGCGGCCATACAACGCGTCGAGCACGCGGACCGACTGCACGTTATGGAAAAAATAACGCCCCGTACGCTCATGAAAGATATCGTTGAGGAAGCGCTCGCCGGCATGGCCGAAAGGCGTGTGTCCCAAGTCGTGACCCAGGCCAATCGCCTCGATCAGATCGCAATTGAGCCCCAGGGCGCGACCGATATCGCGCGCAATGCGCGAGACAAGCTGCACGTGCAAACCGCGGCGCGACAGATCGTCATTGCTACGGAAGCTAAAGACCTGCGTTTTGCCCGCATAACGGGTGTACGCCGGAAGATGAAGTATCTTTTCGGTATCGCGCATAAACGCCGGACGCATAAGCGTGCCTTTGTCGGCGGCGCGATCAATACGACGAATGACCTGATCGTCGTTGCAACGATACGGGTTGACATGGCCCGAAGCGCGATCGGCGGCAATGCGCTCGACAAGTTCGGGCGACAACGCCGAGGGAATACGGTCCATGCGCGCCTTAATGACGGCCGTTTCTTGATTAGTTGCCATGGCATGCTCCTTAAGAAGGATGCGCAATCGGTTACAAAGTGCAGCCCACGACCTCGATTATGGCAAAAATCGGCACCAAAAACGGGAGCAATGGCAGGGAGCGCGATTTCGTGATGAGGCAGGAGAGGGCAAGGACCAGGAGCGCGGCGGCAAATGCCACGATGCCGCCCAGAGGGTCGAGCGTGCAAAGCGCGAAGAGCGCCTTGACGTCCCCCATGCCAATGCCGGGGGCGTGGCGAACACGACGCCAGAGTGACTCAGTAAGCACAAGGGCAAGGTAGACGATGACCGCAAGACCGGCGTGGTCAAGCGCCGTATTAACACCTTTGTCGAGCCAAACGCCTGCTAACGCCGCCACGGCACACGCGCCGGCAAGCGCATTCGGAAACCGCCGCTCACGGGCATCAACCATCGCACCGGCAAAGATGCAAATCCAAAATGGGATGTAGGACATTGTGCACCTCCATGGACAGCTGCTCAAACGCAAAAACCACCACAAAGGTGCCTGTCCCCTTTGCGATGGTTTTGGTGGTGGTTATTTGGCGCCATGCATGACCTCGTCGAGAGTAACGTTGACTGCGTGCTGCGTCGGGACCCAGTCGACCTTTAGGAACAGAGCAGCCACCGTGATGGGGATATAGCTGAACATAAAGATCGGGAAGGTAAACAGGTTGGTCACCAAACGCCACTTTTGCGCGCAATGAATGTGCTTGTACTCGAAGATGGTCGTGAGTAGCGCCAGGATAAAGAAGGTCTGGTACATCATCACGAAGGTCATAATGAGCGAGGCGGCACAAGCCTGCATCTCGACCTCGGTGGCCAAGAAGCCGTGCGAAAGCCCGCCCACGATGAGGAAGGTCGCGTTGGCGAGCATCGAGATGAGCGAAAGCAGCATGCCCGGAGCGATGGTCATAAACATGTCATATGCGGCAAAGCGATGATAGCGGAATATCGATTTGACAAGATGCTTGCCATAGGTAAAAAAGACCTGGTAGAAGCCCTTGGTCCAGCGCATGCGCTGTTTCCAGGACGCCTTAAACGTCACCGGCTGCTCGTCAAAGAACTCCGCCGGCGCATAACCGATGCGGATGCCGTGAATGGCGCAGAACGTGGTGAACTGAATGTCCTCAGTCAGCGTATGGAACTGCCAGCCGTGCATGCCTTCGATCACGCTGGCGGAGATGAGGTAGCCCGAACCCGAGACGGCGCAAGACGTCTTGCAGATGTTACGCGCGTTGTTGAGGAAGCGCGCCTCGCGCAGATACCAGGTGGCGTTGGCAGACGAAATCCAGGAGCTGCCGAAGTTCTTGGAGTTACGATAGCTCGTGACCACATGGAAGCCCTGGTCAAAGGCATCATTCATCTTGGAGACGTAATCGCGGGAGATAACGTTGTCGGCATCGAAGATAAAGTAGCCCTCAAACGTATCGGGATACTCGTTGAGAATGCGATCGAAACCAAAGTCCATGACCCAGCTCTTGCCCTTGCGGGCCAGGTCATTGCGCTCGTAAACAATGGCACCGGCCTCGCGAGCGAGCTGCGCGGTATTGTCGGTGCAAGCGTCGGCAACGACAAAGACCTCAATGAGCTCGGACGGATAGTCCTGATCCTTGATGGAGCGAACGAGGTTGGCGATCACGGCCTCCTCGTTATGCGCCGCAATAAAGAAGGCATAGCGGTGGAGTTTTTTGGCCTTGGGAGGCGCGACCTCGCCACGAAGAGCGCCGATGACAAAGAAGACCACCTGGTACAGAAAGCAGACCGTGAGCAGCGTGACGACAATCTGGTTGAAGATCACGATGGGCGTGTTGGTTTGTAAAAAGGCGAGCATGCAGGCTCCCAGGAACGCGTTACGTAAACAATCGTATATCTTACCGCAGGCTTACCGAGTTCAAGAAACTATCTAATACCGGCTAGGCTTCGAGAAGACCGAGCTGCGGGACGATGTCGTCGCCGGCGGCGGTGCGGCCAAGCGAGCGCGGGGCCAGGTCGTCGAGAACCGCAGCGAGATCCCACGGCAGCTCGTCGCGGCATTCGATGCGCTCGCCCGTCACGGGATGGTCGAATGCGACGCGCCAGGAATGAAGGAATTGCCTGGTCAGACCCTGATCGGCGCGTGCATCGCACTTGCCGTAGAGTGGATCGCCCACGCAGGCGTGGTTGATATGGCGCATATGCACACGAATCTGATGCGTGCGGCCCGTAAACAGGTGGCACTCGACGAGCGTATAGCCGTCATCAAAACGCGTGGAATCGAAGCGCTCGAGGACCTTAAAGGTCGTAATGGCCTGGCGCGCGAAAGGGTCGTCCGAAACCGCCATCTTGACACGGTCGCGCGTCGATCGGGCAATGCCGGTGTTGATGGTGCCCTCGTCCATGGCGATATGACCGTGAACAAGTGTGATATAGCGACGGTCGAGCGTGCGCGTGCGGATAAGATTTTGGAGCGCGCGCTGGGTGTCGTCGTCCTTTGCCGCAAGCATGAGACCCGAGGTATCGCGATCCAGGCGATGCACAATACCGGGGCGGTCCTCACCCTGCACGGTGCCCAGATGGTCGATACCGCAGTGATAGACCAGGGCATTCGCAAGCGTGCCGCTCTCGTGGCCATGGGCGGGATGGCACACCAGGCCGCGCTGCTTGGAGAGCACGATGAGGTAGTCGTCCTCGTAACGGATATCGAGGGGGATGGCCTCGGGAATCACATCAGTGGGATCATGCGGCTCGGGCAGGTCGACCGAGATACGGTCACCGGAGCG
>CABQMC010000036.1 GCA_902465115.1 uncultured Collinsella sp. | reverse complement strand
CGCAGCGCTCTCGTTGATTGCCGCGGCGACGGGCTCTGCAAAGTGAGCCGGCGCCGAGGTTGCTTCGGGCGCTGTGGGCTGTTCCGCAGCATGTGCGCCGATGGGCGCCGCTACGGCATCCTCTTCGCCCTCGTTATCGGCGAGATCCGAAATATCATGCGTTACATGCGAAAGAGGCAGGGAGAACACGGTGTCCTCGGGCTCCACGGGTGTGGAGTCCGCCGGAGCGGCGTGGGCCGGTGCAGCTACGGCGGCAGCCGGTGCCTCGGCCATGGTTGCGGACTTGTTCTCCTCGTCGATCATCGACGGTTCACCTTCATGACCACGTCGCCAATCTGGACTTCGTCGCCCTCACGCAGCGTCGCGGGCTCCACGAGCTGGCGGCCGTTGACGAGCGTGCCGTTAAGCGAGTTGAGGTCCTCGATGATGAGCGCCGGGCCCTGCAGCGAAAAGCGCGCATGCGAGGCCGAGACAAACGGCTCGTTGATGCAGATGTCCGAAGATGGCGAGCGACCGACGATGACGGGGCCGAGCATGTCTACGTGGATGCCGCGGATACCGCGCGGACCCTTGTCCACATCAATCGTCCAGATAGCCGAGTCGCGGCGCTGCCCGCGCACAAGTCCCACGCCGGTCTTCATGACGGCGAACAGGAAGATATAGAGCAGGGCGACCAGGACGATGCGGCCTGCAAAAAGGACGATATCGATGTTCATAAGCGACTATCCCCTAAATTCAAAGGTACTCAGGCCAAACGTCAGCAGATCGCCGTTGCGCAGCGGGCAGCGCGTAATGCGGCGGTTGTTGACGAGCGTGCCGTTGGTGGAATTGAGGTCCTCGATCGACCAATCCGAGCCCGTAAAGGTGAGCTGGGCGTGGCGGCGCGACACGTTGGGGTCGCGCAGGGCAATGTCGGAAACTGAGCGCTCGCGACCGATGGTCACCTGTGCGGAGGTGATGCTATGGCTCTCGCCGCTCACGACGTCGACGAGCTGGGCGAGCGGGCGCTGCGGGGCGCGAGTGCTCGCCATGTTGGAGGCGATGCCGGCTGCGGCGCCTAGGCCCACGGCGGCACCGGTCGCGGCGGCTCCGCCCATGCCGGCAAGCGCGTCGCGCGAGACGGTCTGCGGCACCGGGATGGGTGCTGCGGCGGGGTCGGGGACGCTAGGCGCGAAGGGGTCTGCCACGGCAAGCGGGTCGGGAGCGGCGGCGCGAGGCGTCGGCTGCTGCTGGGGCATGGCGGCGGGGCGCTGCTGCTGCGGGGCAGCAAACTGCTGCTGGCCGGCGCGCGGGGCGCTGGCGGCACGGCTTGTCGCGGAGTTGTTCTGGCCCAGGCCGTTTTGATAGGCGCGCTCTTCTTCGTACAGGCGGCCGAGCGTGGGGGCATCGACGTTCTCGGCAAAGACCGAGAACTTGCCGGCGCGCAGCTGCGGATCGATCATAAAGCGCACGAGGGGCTCGCCGACAAAGACATAGCGGCGCTTTTCGGCCTGCGCCTTCACAAACTCGCGGACCTCGCGCGAAAGCTCGGGGTAGAACGGGGCGAGCATGGGATCGTCGTCGGCGGCGATAAGGATGGTATAGAGTGCCGGCGCCGTGTTGACGCCGTTAATCACCAGAGTCTGATCCTCCATGTCGCGAGCGGCCTGCTTGGCAAGCTTCTTAAAGGAGAACGGGGCACGGGTGGCACCGAAGATGCCGGCCACGTGGTCCTCGAAGATGTTCAGGAAGTTCACGAAAGATCACTCTCCGTATAGGTTCTTTGGTATCCGAGCAAATATAGGCATATCCCAACGATTATAGAGGATAGGATTCCCGCAACCGCCGCCTTGGCGACGACCGCGGCTGCAAGGCTGGCAATTTCCATATGGTGTGCAAGACAGGACGCCGCTGCGCAGCCGATGCCGGTGACAGCGATGGCGGCGATTGCGGCAAGGTTTGAGCCCTGATTGGCACGCTTGGCATGGACATTGAGCAGCGCAGATGACGCCGCGGCAGTTGCCGCGACCAGCACAAAGGCAGCCCAAAGGAGCGGGTCTCCCAGCGCTGCGGCAACGTTACCGAGCCCCAGCACGCCTTCGGCTGAAAGCGCGACCGTGGCCAGACGGGCAAAAAGCGCGCCCATGCCCGTTGCCGCGGCGGCGCTTGCCGGGCCGAGCCAAAATGACGCGACGCCGGCGGCGACCCCAGCTGCCAGGAAGGTATTGCCGGTCAGACAGCCAAGCGCGAGTGCACAGGTGAGCGTGGCGCTCGCGGCAGTCTCGGTGCGACCCCAGGCGATCCACCAACCGGACATGGCAGCGGCAAAGATCACCGCGACGGGCAGCATCGACAGGATGCCCTGTGCCTGCATGGTGGCGTTGGCCATGAGCACCAAAAAGCCCACAGCCGAGATGGCCGAGCCAATCTGGGGGGCCAGGCCAGCCGCCGCTCCGATCGCGATGGCCGCAATGACCAGGCCGGGAAGCGTCGCGACCCCGGCCGTTTGCATCAGCAAAAAGCTAAAGGTGCCGCACGTTAGCGCCGAGATAGTGCGCATGGTGTAGTCGCGCGCATGGCTCCAGCGCGTGCCCGCCCAGCCGAGTGCGGGGTCGACCTCAATGGCGTCGTCCTCGTAGTGCGACGGCTCGATATCGTCGAGCTCCTGCTCGTCATCCGAAAGTTCGCCAACCATTTGCTCCAGGCTGCGACGGCCCTCGCGCACGCTGCCCAGACCGGCAAGGAGCTGGTCGCAAAATGCCTCGATGCTGTTGGGGCGGTCCTGCGGCATGGGGGAGAGCGCGCTCATGAGCGCGGCCTCGGCTCCCGGGGGGAAGTGTGGTATCAGCTCGTTGGGATAGGTGGCGCCGCCGATGATGCGGTCGAGCGAGTCGGCGGGCGTGGCCGCCATAAAGGGAGCGCTGCCGCACAGACCCTCGTAGATCACACAGGCGAGGGCAAAGACATCGGCGCGCTCGTCGACCGTGCCGGTCTCGATATCGAGCTGCTCGGGCGGCATGTAGCCGATGGTGCCGCCGCGCGAGCCGCCAAAGCCACCGGCAGACGACAGTCGCGCCATGCCAAAGTCGGTGAGCTTTACATTGCCCGAGTGGTCGATGAGCACGTTGGCGGGCTTAATGTCCAGGTGGAGTACGCCATTACTATGGGCGAAGGTGAGCGCCTGGCCCAAGGCATCGGCAATGGCCGCGGCCTCGTCAAAGGTAAGGGAGTGGCCGTCTACGCGATGCAAAAACTCGGCCAGCGACATGCCATCGACATATTCCATGACCAGGTAGGCATAGGCCGTGTCGTGCGTAAAGTCGATGACCTGCACGATATTGGGATGTTGAAGCATGGCGGCAGTGTGCGCCTCGCGCAGGACATCCATGATGTCGCTGGCGGGCATGCCGGCACCGTTGATGAGGGGGATGCGTTTAATGGCGACGCGGCGGCGCAGGTGCGTGTCGCGGCAGATCTCGATGGAGCCAAAACCGCCGGTCGCAAGTGTCTCGAGCGGCTGGTACCGCTTGAGCAGCTCGCGAGAGCTGGTGCCCTCCAAAGGAACGTCCGGCGAGAACCGGGCGGTATGTTGCGAGAAAAGCGGCATGGCCAACCCTCGTACGTTTAAAGTTCGTTTGCGAGTGGCGGGCGCGGAGCCGAGCCGTTCGCGGTGGCATAGATGCTGCTAGTGTAGCACGCTCGGGTGCATGGGGAGGATAGCGGGATGCGAGGCTGCCTGCCTGGTTTGGCCTTAGCGCTTTTTCTTGTTCTTCTTCTGCTTGCCCTTGGTCTCCTGGGGCTTGTCGCCCTGCTTGGTCTCGACGGCGGCCTTTTCTGCCTTCATCTTCTTGCGTTTGGTCTCGATGCGGAGTTTTTTGTTGATGCGCGCCTTAAGGAAGGAGCCAAACTGCTCGGCATCGCCACGGACGAAGGTGTCCTTGGGGATCGTCACGCCCTGGTCGGCGAACATGGCCACAAAGATGCGCTCGCCGTCGAGCACGTGGTCGAGCTTTTCAAACGGGAAGAACTGCGACTTGCCGCTCTTGCCCCAAACCATCAGGCCGTCCTCGTTGGCGGCGACGCGGCGATAGCGGCCACCCATGGACTCGTCGGCCTCAACGGCGTCGATAAAGTCGCGGGCGAGGGTGTGGTGCAGGTTTTTGCTCCACCAGGCCAAAAAGGCGCCGAACACGATCAGGACGACGCCAAACTTGATCCAGTTGCCGCCGGCCACCAGCATGCCGATGCCGATGAGCGCGGCAATTGCCGCGGCGACATACAGCGAGCCGCGACGCCTGGGCGAGGCGACCAGGCGGGCGAAGTCGGTGACCAGGTCGTTTTCATACTGGTACTCGTTGAGGTACAGGATGCCGTCGTCGGCTGCGGCCTGCTCCTCGAGCGCGACCTCGACCTGGTCGGCTGCTTCGGAGGGGACGAGGTTGCTCTCTGCGTCTGCCATGCTCTTTGGACTCCTATCGCGGCGGGCTCGCCGTACGGGTATTATGGAATGCAGTATGCCGTGCGACCGCATGGCCGCCGCGGCAACAAGACTCAGTATACCCGGGGGAGCACCCATGGAATCGTTGTACCGAAAGTATCGCCCGCTCACCTTCGACTCCGTGGTGGGCCAGCAGCATATCGTCTCGACGCTCGAGCACGCCATCACCGAGGGGCGCCTGTCCCACGCCTACCTGTTCTGCGGACCGCGCGGCACGGGCAAGACCACCATGGCGCGCATTCTGGCCAAGGCGCTGCTGTGTCGCAATGCCGAGGCGGCGCGCGCCGAGGGTGCAAGCGGCTGCATGCCCGACGGTACTTGCGAGGAGTGCGAGCTCATTGCCGAGGGTAACCACCCCGATGTCTACGAGCTCGATGCCGCCTCCCGCACGGGCGTGGACAATGTGCGCGAGGAAATCATCAACTCCGTCAACTTTGCCCCGGTGCGCGGCAAGTACAAGATTTATATCATCGACGAGGTCCACATGCTCACAACGGCGGCGTTTAACGCGCTGCTCAAGACGCTCGAGGAGCCGCCGGCACACGTGATCTTTGTGTTGTGCACCACCGACCCGCAAAAGATTCTGGAGACCATTCTCTCACGCTGCCAGCGCTTCGATTTCCACCGCATCGGCAACGAGGATATCGAGCATCGCCTGTCTTACGTGTGCGAGCAGGAGGGCTTCGATTACGACGACGAGGCACTCGCCATTGTGGCGCGCCATGCCAAGGGCGGTATGCGCGACGCGCTTTCCACGCTGGAGCAGCTGAGCGTCTTTGGCAACGGTTCTGTGCATGCGGACGACGCCCGCTCGCTTTTGGGCGAGGTTTCGGACCAGATCCTGGGCGAGTTTTCCCGCGCCATTGCCGATCGCGATGTTGCCGAGCTCTATGGACTGATCCGTGCGCAGGTCGAGGAGGGCAATGACCTGCTGGAGCTGACGCGCGACCTGGTGGCGCATGTGCGCGACGTGTACGTTGCCTGCGTTGCCGGTGCCCGTGCCGAGCTGTTTGAGGGCGGCTCCGAGCAGGCCGAGGCGCTTGCTGCCGAGGCCGCTGCCTTTGGCGAGCATCCTGCCGACCGCCTGGCCCGCGTGCTGACGGTGCTCGACGATGCCGCACTGGAGATGAGGGGCGCGAGCGACGTGCGCCTGGTGCTCGAGATTGCCTGCACGCGTCTGGCGCGTCCCGAGGCCGATTTAACGATTGAGGCATTGGCCGAGCGCGTGGCACGCCTGGAGGCCATGATTGCCAACGGCGCCGTGCCGGCGAGCGTGGCTGCTGCTCAGGCCGCCGCGCCTGCAGCATCCGTACCCGCTGCTGCCCAACAGCCGACGCTCATTTCGGGCGCTCGTGCTGCCGCTCCGGCGGCATCCGCTGCCCCCGCTGCTACGTCCGCGCGCCAGGGCGGTATGCCTTGGGACCGCGGCGCTGCTGTTCCGGCTGCCCAGCCTGCGACCAAGTCCGCGGCTCCTGCGCCGGCGCCCAGACCTGTAACGCCTGCACCTCAGCCCGTTGCGGCTCCGGCTTCCGCGCCTGCTGCATCGACCGTGTCGGTGTCCAAGCCCAACAACGCCGCCCAGGTTGCCACCGCCGGTGCTGCCGAGACCCCCGCGGTTGAGGACGCCGGCGAGCTCCAGCGCAAATGGGCCGAGGTCGTCGAGCGCGTCAAGGCTCGTCAGGCCTCCTACGCAGGGCTTTTGCTCAACGCCCGCGCCACGGCCGACGACGGCTCCAAGCTCACGGTCTCGTTCCCCGCGGGTTCGACTTTTGCCATCAAGATGCTCGGTCGCGCCGATACGCAGTCGGTGGTCCTGCCGACGGTCTGCGCGGTCTTCGGTCGTCGTACCGTCGACTATGTCCTGGATGGGGGTGGCACGCCGGCTCCTCAACATGAGGAGCATTCTCCATCTGCACGGGCTGCGGTATCTGCGGACCCGCAACCCGTGTCCTCGGTGCCCCCTGCATCCTCGAGCGCCAGCGCGACGCAGCCAAAAGCGGCGCCGGTAGCGGCACCGACCCCGTCGGCGCCTGAACCCGCTGCGCCCAAACCGGCTGCTCCGATCCCCGCGCCCAAGTCCGCTGCCGCGCCTGCGCCCAAGTCATCCGACCTGGCCAAGGCCCCTTGGCTGCGCTCCGACAACCCTGCCGGTGCTCCTGCCACGGGCAAGCTCCCGACCGAGCCCGCGCCCCGAGCGCCCGAGCGCGCGTCCGTCCCCATGGCTCAGCCGCCTGCGCAGGCTGCGCCATGGGAATCCGAGCAGGTGCCCTACGACGATGCTATGGTCGGTGGTTTTGCTGCCGATGCCGGCGGGGACAATCTGCCCCCGTTCGACGTGCCGGGTGCGGCGTCCGCGACCAAGGCCGCTGCTGTGGCACCCGCAGCCTCTGCAAACGACGACGTCCCCGCCGCTCCCTGGGAATCCAATCCCGGTGCTGGCAGCCCCTTCGGCCATCAGGGCGCAGCCCCGAGCATCCCGCAGACCGAGGACGAGGCCAAGGCCCTCATCCGCAGCGTCTTCGGTCAGTCCACCATCTTCAAGCCGGTGGAGTAACCGTGCGGGCGGGTATGCTGCTCAAGAAGAGATCTCTTTGCCCGGGCGCATCTGTATTTCGGACATGTGCAACGTGGTGCCGCGTATGTCGCATTTGAGCAGACAGGTGCGTGACGGTCGGCCTAGGATGCTGAGGTCGATACGATACGTCGCATGGCTGTCCGTGTACTCGACTTGCTCGGCGTTAATGGTTGCTCCGATTGCCAAATAAACGCCTAGCTCGGCATCGACAATCTTGAAGTCCTTTATCTTGACCTTGAACTCTTGATAGAGGGACGGGCTGTTGTAGTAGACGGTTCGGGTTCCGTCGGTGCACTCATCGGTCGTCTCCCATTTGACGACGGGCTGGTCCGAGCTGGCTATCAGCAGTTCTGCTCCAAAAGCTATGGCATGGGTGATGACAACCAGCAATGCCCAGCCGACAAAGAGATAGAGAACCACATATGCAACGGGGTGTTTTGAGCGGATGTTTTGGAGCGCGTTGGGGGCATTCATGGGGCACCTCCAAATTACTATCTATGGCAATCAAATTATACCCTGCCGCCATGTGCGCCGCCTCGAGCAGCGGTTCGGCATTTAGCTATTTAGTGGCGCACATGAAATGCCGGATTCGGCTCTACTAGATTGAGTGTGCGATATTATGCAACCTTGCATAATTCGACCTTGCATAATCTTTGAGTGCGGTTTGTATTGGAGGACATGTATATCGACTGAGGTAACACGTCCGCCCCGCTCTCTCGCCGCGCGCCGTGGTACGATTTTTGAGTTTGAAAGTCCCGCCGTGCTCCGGCTGCCCTTGCAGCTCGGCGTGCGGCCGCACGTAAAGGAGCCATCATGGCCGGTATGAACATGCAGCAGATGATGAAGCAGGCTCGCAAGATGCAGGAGCAGCTTGCCGCCGCGCAGGAGAACCTCAAGTCCCAGACCGTCGACGCCTCTGCCGGCGGCGGCATGGTCAAGGTGACCGTTAACGGCGAGATGGAGCTCGTCAACCTCACCATCGATCCCGATGCGCTCGATCCCGAGGACGTCGATATGCTGCAGGATATGATCATGGCTGCCGTCAACGAGGCCGTCCGCGGCGTCAACGAGCTCGCCAACAAGCAGATGGGCGCCATCACCGGCGGCCTCAACATCCCGGGCATGCCGTTCTAAGACACGCATATATATGAGTGCCAACCACAGTCTGCAAAAACTGCTCGATGAGCTGGGCCGTCTGCCGGGCATTGGTCCCAAGTCGGCCCAGCGCATCGCCTATTACCTGTTGGAGGCCGACGCCGAGGAGGCGCGCCGCCTGGCCGAGGCCATCCTGGAGGTCAAGCAGGAGGTCCACTTTTGCAGCCGCTGCTTTAACTACGCCACGGCCGACGAGTGCTCCATCTGCCAGGACCCGATGCGCGATACCACTCGCATTTGCGTGGTGGGCGAGCCGCGCGATGTCCAGGCGATCGAGCGCACGGGCAGCTACCACGGCCTCTACCACGTATTGGGCGGCGTGATCAGTCCCATGGACAAGATTGGCCCCGAGCAGCTGCACATTCGAGAGCTGCTGGCACGCTTGGGCCACGAGGACATCCACGAGGTCATCATCGCCACCAACCCCAATATTGAGGGCGAGACCACGGCGAGCTATCTGGCCCGTACCATCAAGCCGTTGGGCGTCGAGGTGTCGCGTCTGGCAAGCGGCCTTCCCGTGGGCGGCGACTTGGAGTATGCCGACGAGCTTACGCTTGGCCGCGCCATCGAGGCCCGCCGCGCGATTTAGGTGGCGAGCCTGCTCCTGCCGTATGTTTTCCTCGCGACGCACGGGGTAGTCATAATTTCCCCGTGCGACTGTGAGTTTGTTGTGCAACAAAGATGCTTCGTATCCGCTTATCGCATGGATGCTTCCGCTCGCATCCTTAATTTGTCCATTCGTTGCGCAACCTTTTTGGTTCGCTGATACACTCAAATATGGATTCGAATGAATGCGCCGCTCCCGAGCGGCGTGTTTTTGTTGGAGGAGAACGCATGCGGCCCGGTGGCACTCAGACAAAGCGCGGCGCCGCGGTGCGCATGCGGCGCCGACTGGGCTTGGCGCCGCGGGCGTACGCACTGCTGTCTTGCTCGCTGGTGCTGGTCATAGCTGGCGTTTCTGCCTATGGCATGACCGTGCCGTCCATGATGCAGGCGCATGCCGCACGCGAACCGCGCGTGGGGCATGAGGTCAAAAGCGATCTGGGCACCACGACTGGATATGCTTGGGCAAGTGTGGTCGGGCATATTGTGTTTGGCACCGACGATGCGGACGGCGCCGAGGCCCCGGACAACGAAGTCACGCTTGCCAATGGCAAAACCATCGTGCTCACCAACACCAAGATCATCGATCGATTGTCCAACAATAGCGTGGCGGCAACGGTGAATAAGGTCGAGCAGCAAAAGGAGCAGGACGCCCAGCAGTCCGGAAAGCCCGGTAGCTCGGATACTTCTGGCTCCGGCTCGGATTCATCGAGTTCGGGCGGCGGCTCTGGGTCGGGTTCCTCTACCGGAGGGCCTGGAAACGGCGGCTCGACGGGCGGCAACACTGACAACGATGCAAACTCCGGCGGCCTTTCCGCTGCTGAGGAAGAGAGCATTCACAGTTGGCTTGTGACCAAGTACAACATGCTCGACGGCTATGTTTCTCGTGCCAATGACGTGGTCTCGACCTATAACTCTACGGGAGATCCCAGGCCGTGCGACAGCCTGGTCGGGGAGATGTTTGTCATTCGAGCCGAGTTCGGTCGTCAGACATTCTCGCCCCGGTCAAGGTGGTATCAGCAGTATGCCAATCTGTGGGGCTGTTACACCAACCTATGCCAATGGGTCGGCCATTACGGCGATGATGACGTCGCGCTCGGTAACTTCAACAATAACGTGGCGGCGCTTGCCCTATGATGACCGATCTTGCATCCACCACACCACAATCGCTCGGTCGCGATCCCATGGTCGGCCTGCGCCTTGCGCGTGTCGACGGGTTTGAGCCGGCCATTGCGCTCGGTCAGGACGAACTGCCTGCCTATCTGCGTCGTTTTACGATGCTGTTTGCCGACGATGCCACCATGCGCCGTGGCGGTATCGGCCGCGTGACGCGTGCCGTCAACGCCCAAGGCGAGGCCGTGGCACTCAAGCAGCTCATCTTGCCGGCGCGCGATGAGTTTGACGACGATGCCGCTCACGAGGCGCTGGTCGCCAAGTTCAAGGCAGCGTTTCGCGAGGAATACGAATGCCATCGCGCCCTTTCGGGCCTCAAGGGCTTTCCCCGCCTCTATGGCTGGGGCGAGGTCGACGGTGTGCCTGCAATTGTCATGGAATGGGTCGAGGGCGAGACGCTTGCCCGCTTGCGTTCGCGAGTTGCCGTGGACGATGCCGGACGCCTGTCGCCGCTTGTGGCGGCGCGTCTGGGTCGCGACCTGTTCGATCTGCTCTGCCGTATGAGCCTGGTGGGCGAGGGCTTTGTCCATCGCGATATCTCGCCCGCTAATATTATGGTGCGCACGGCGCGTCTACCGCTTGACCGGCAGCTTGCCGAGGGCACCTTTGACCTGTGCCTGATCGACTTTGGCTCATCGCTGGCGCTTGAGCCTGCGTCGGCCGTGGCCGGTACCGGCGGCAAGGCATCCTTTACCGAGCGTTATGCCACGCTGCGTCGCGCGACGGTTGCCTATGCCCCGCCCGAGATGCTCACCGACGATATTCCCGACCTGCGTGCTTTGCGTATGTCGCCGGCGATTGACGTCTATGCCGCGGCAAGCACGGTTTACGAGCTCATTGCCGGTGTCGCGCCATACGAAGCCGCGCCGAGCACTTCGGGCACCTCGGGTTCGCGCAAAAAGACGCGCGACATCGCCAGCCCCTACCGTCTTAAGATGGACACGCGGCCCGACTATCCCATTGGTGCCCATGCGCCCGGTTGCGATTTGACTCAGCTGCTTCGTC
>CABQMC010000035.1 GCA_902465115.1 uncultured Collinsella sp. | reverse complement strand
TCTGCGCCCGCCGCTCCCGTGAATGCGCATGGCGACGGCGTCAAGATCGAGTACGACGACGGTCGCGCCTATCAGCTGCACACGCAGGAGCTCGTCGCCGGCCAGGGTATGCATCCTCAGGATCCCGCGGCCGCCATCAAGGCGCTCGAGGGACGCGAGTTTGGCTACGTGTACCTGGAGCCGACCGACAAGCTGGGTGCCGACGTTCCCAACCCCAAGAGCCACATCTGCTACGGTTTTGCCACGCATGTGGTCATTTTGGACGATGACGGCCGCGTGAGCGAGGTCTATGCTGCGCACGATTCCGGCAAGGTGGTCAACCCCATCTCCATCCAGGGCCAGATCGAAGGCGGCGTGCTCATGGGTATGGGCTATGCGCTTACCGAGGACTGGCCGCTCAAGGACTGCGTGCCCCAGGCAAGGTACGGTACGCTCGGGCTGTTCCGTGCGCCCGAGATTCCGGATATCCACGCCATCTACGTGGAGAAGGACGAGCTGCTGCCCGTGGCATACGGCGGCAAGGGCATCGGCGAGATCGCAACGATTCCCACGGCGCCCGCTGTGCAGAATGCCTATCGCGCGTTTGACGGCAAGCTGCGTCCGGATCTGCCCATGGTGGATACGCCGTACAGCCGCGCCCGTCACCGCGGGTAGGGTAGAGCGCAGACGGCATTGCTGACGGGCTGTTCGCGCTCAACACCAACTGTATATGCTGTGCCTTTGGCCCCAGCTCCATCGCGAGCCGGGGCCTTTTGTTTGGAGCGCCTCCGCATGCGGAAACTGTGTCCCGGAATCCAGCTTCGGAACGGGATGAACTTTCCCAACGGGGCCGCATGCGGAAACTGCGTCCCGGAATCGTGCCTCAGAATGGGATGTGTTTTCCGCTGGCCGGCCGTTTGGAAAGTGCATCCCAGTTTGAGCGTTTATTCCGGGATGCGGTTTCCGCTGAAGGACTCAACCGGAAAGCACGACCCGTTCCGAGACCTGATTCCGGGACACGCTTTCCGCTAGGCCCGCCATCCGGAAAGTGCGTCCCGTTTTGAGCGTCCAGGCTGGGACGCGCTTTCCGTTGGCGTGGCCGTTGGGAAAACGCGGCCCAGATAGGGGGAATGCGATTCGGCGATGCTAGGCCTAACAGCTCCTACAGGTCCACCTCGTTGAGCCATGTCGGTAGAGCGGTCTGCCGGATGCCTGCCGTCTGCAGCTTTTTGGCGAGCATTCCTGCCGAGCGGACCTCGTTCATGGTAAAGCGCAGCAGAGGGTGGCCGTAGAGCGATAGGTGCGCCTCGCGCTGTCGTTCGGCAACGAGCGCCTCGGCGGTGGTGCGCCCGGCTAACATGGCCTGGTCGGTATATTTGACGAACCCGTCGAGCTCGCCCAACGTGAGCTCCCGCGCCTGGCGCTCCCAGGCAAAGTCCGTTCGCATAGTCTCGGTCGAATCGAAGGGGTCCGTCAGCTCGTATTGAAGCCAGTCGGGCGCAAAGCCCGTCTCGATCATGACGGCTCGAGCGACCGATTCCCCGCCGCTCTTGGCGCGGGCGTCGGCATATCGAAGCGTTGTGAGGGCGGTGCGAATCGCGCGACCATTGCGGGCAGTCGCTCGTTGCTCAACGGCCTCCATCAGCTGTTCCGGCGCAAGGCCGAGCTTTGAGATCGCCGAATCGGCAATGGGCATGCCGTCGGCAAAACCAGTTTGCAGCAGGCAATCTGTGGCCGTTTGGATGGGCGGCGTTACCGATATGCCGGCTCTGAGTATTGCTCCGGCCGGCTCAATCTGGTGTCGCTGAATATGTGCGCCCGGACGAGCCGACGGCTTTGTCGAGCTGCAAACATGCACGACATTCAGGTGTCGCCACGAGACCTCGAGCCCCAGCAGGCAAGCTGCCGAAAACGAGCAGAACGTCCAATCGGGGTGGATGATCGCAAGGGCGCGAATAATCTCGCAATGACGCTGCGCCCGGTTGAGCTCATCCCAGCGCATTTTGCGCGCGAACAACCCCGGCATGGGCGAGACAACCGTGCCGCCGGTGCGCCGAAGGAGCGCTTTTCGGATCGCCGTGCTCGGGGGAATCAGACAGCGCCCCTCTTGTTCGGCTTGAGTGAGCAGCTGGTCGATGAGTTGGTCATTGTAATGGGTCATGAGCTACCGCCTCCTTTTGGGTAGCAAAAACGTATCAGCTGGAATTTGCCGCTCAGCTGACCAAAAGCTGACCAAAATCTAACCATGCAGATAGATGGCCTGTTTTCGGCGACATTTTTACATCCGAATCGGTGGGCGGTAATCGGCGACCTTGAACGGTAGCGAGTTATGAAGAATGGGTAAGTTTCGGGACGTGTACTTTTTTGAAAAAGAGCATTCTATCTGCTGTTTTGTGTCTCTGGATCGTATATTTGAAGGCATGTGATAAGGGCTGCAGGTCGTCGTCTGTGTCGGCGGAAACTGTGTCCCGGAATTGACGTTCGGAATGGGACGCGCTTTCCGGAACGCCCTTCAAGCGGAAACTACATCCCAGATTTCGGCCTCAGAGTGAGATGCCGTTTCCAGATCGGGCCTCAAACGGAAACTGCGTCCCGGAATCGAGCCTCGGGGTGGGACGCACTTTCCGGATGGCATGTTTGGCGGAAACTACGGCCCAGTTTTTGGCTCCAGAACGGGATACATTTTCCGGAACGGTCCACGTGCGGTGGGGCGCCGCCCCTTTTGCGCGCGCCGCTTATCGAATTACGTTATAGCTAGCTATATTATAGGAAGGTATAATATAGCTAGCTATAACGTAAAGGAAGGATGGCCCTATGTTTATCGGAAGAACAGCGGAAATGTCCGAGCTCAATCGACTGTATGGCACGGGCTCCTTTGAGATGCCTGTGATTTACGGCCGCCGTCGCGTGGGTAAAACGCGCCTTATCACAGAGTTCATCCAAGGCAAGAAGGCTATTTACTTTCAAGCTCGTCGTACCAATGCAGAGGCAAACCTGCACGGCTTTAGCCAGGCGATACTTGCGGGTTCGGTTGGTGCTGCAAGCGTGTCGTTTCGTAGTTTTGACGAGGCGTTCGATGCGTTGGCCACCATGGCCCGCACGGAACGTTTGATTGTCGTGATTGACGAGTATCCCTATCTCGCCCAATCGAATCCCGAGATCAGCTCGTTGCTGCAAGACAAGATCGATCACTTGTACGAAGAGACCAAGCTCATGCTTATCCTGTGCGGGTCGTCGCTTTCGTTCATGGAAGAGCAGGTGCTGGGCTACGAGAGTCCGCTATACGGTAGGCGTACGGCCCAGTTTAAGATCATGCCGCTCGATTTTACGACGACCCTCGGCCTGTGGCATAGCATGGGTCGCGAAGACGCTGCGGTTTGCTATGGCATGACGGGCGGCATTCCTGCATATATCGAGAAAGTCGATCCTGCCGTATCGCTCAAGGACAACATCAAACGTCTTTTTCTTACTCCTACGGGCTATCTCTTTGAGGAGCCGAGTAACCTGCTGTTGCAAGAGTGCCGCAATCCCGAGCAATATGATGCGATCGTGCAAGCAATTGCTCTGGGGCGCTCGAAGATCTCAGAGATTGCGAGCTCTACGGGAATCCCTGCGAGCAACGTAAAGAGCTATGTGGATAAGCTGGCGTCGCTTGGGATTGTCGAGCGCGAGCTGCCCCTAAACGAGACGAGCAATAAGCGAGCCGTGTATCTGCTGAGCGACCAGATGTTTAGGTTCTGGTACAAGTTTGTTCCGCAGAACATCGGGCTGATTCAAAACGATATGGCCGAGATGGCGTATAAGCGTATTGAGCCGCACGTATCGGATTACATGGGTACGGTCTTTGAGCTTATATGCAGGCAATATGTTTACGAACTCGCGCGCGCGGGCCGGCTCGATGTGGTTCCGGCGAGCGTCGGGCGCTGGTGGGGGACGGATAATCGCACGCATACGCAGGAAGAAATCGACTTGATTGTTGACGATGGCGAGGGCACTGCGCTGTTTGCGGAGTGCAAATGGCGCAATGAACCGGTGGGCGAAGACGTGCTACAAAAGCTCGTGCACCGAAGCGAGCTCTTTAGACGGCAGCAAAAAAGCTATGCGATCTTCTCGAAGCGAGGCTTTACGCAAGGATGTCAGGATGCTGCGGCGAGCAGGGGAGATACCAAGCTGATTTCGTTTGCCGAGATGTGCGAGCGGAGATAACCAAGCGCGCTCTGATTTGATGCTCGGAATGGGTCGCGCTAAGGATGCCAAGCGTAAAACCTTCAATGAAAATGGCGTAAAAACTACATCTGTCATGGCGTAAAAACTACATTGAAAGTAGCGTAAAATCAGCATTGAGAATGGCGTAATTTCGCATATCGCATGATAGAGAGGGACGGCCGTCTATGGATGCACCAAAGAGATTGACCCAAAAGGGATATAGGCCCCGGCTCATAGAGGAGCGCCTCGACACCCTTATGCGGGCGTTTGGCTGTGTGGAGATCAACGGCCCCAAATGGTGCGGCAAGACCTGGACGGCGCTCTCTCGCTCGGCGAGCGTCTCCAGGCTCGATGAGCCTGCGCAGCGTGCGGCGGCAGAGGTCGACCCAAGCCTGGCGCTCATCGGCGATGCGCCACACCTGGTCGATGAATGGCAGGAGGTGCCCGAGGTTTGGGATGCCGCCCGGCGTTTCGTGGACGCGAGCGGCAACGAACGGGGGACACTTTTGCTCACGGGCTCGACCGCGCTCAAAAGCGAGGAGCGCAGCCATGTTCGTCATTCCGGCACGGGTAGGATCGCCCGTCTGTCAATGCGCCCCATGGCCCTGTGTGAGTCGGGCGACGGCGAGCCGCTCGTGTCACTGGCAAGCCTCTTTAAGGGCGAGGATTTTGCCCCTCAGCGTCGCGAGAGCACGGTGGATGACGTCGCCCGCTGGTGCTGCAGGGGCGGTTGGCCTGCAAATCTTGGGCTTTCGGAAGATCTTGCGCGAGAGACGGCAAGCCAGTACGTGCACTCGGTGCTCGACGTCAACGTGCTGGACGAGGGCATGTCGTCCGAGCTTGCACACGGCCTTTTGCGAGCTCTTGCCATGAACGAGAGCCAGGCTGTCACGTACAAGACGCTCGTAAAGGATGCCTCGTACGGTGAGGCGGGCCCCGACGAGAGGACCATCGCTGCGTACTTGGACCTCTTCAACAGGCTCAAGCTGACCGAGGACCTCTGCGGATGGGAGCCGCCCATGCGCTCGAAGGCCCGCGTTCGCGTGCGCCCCAAGCGCTACTTCTGTGACCCGTCACTTGCGGCGGCGTTGCTGGGGGCTACCCCTGAGCGGCTGCTTGGCGATATGCAAACGCTGGGGATGCTCTTTGAGAATCTCGTCCTGCGCGACGTGCGCGTGTTCCTTTCCACCTACGGCGGTGTCGACAACAGTGTCCATTATTTCCGAGATGAGAAGGGCCTTGAGGTCGATCTGATCGTTGAGCACGACGGGCGCTGGGGAGCCATCGAGGTCAAGCTGAGTGATGCGAAAGCAGACGATGGAGCGAGAAATCTCAAGGCGCTGGAGAGGAAAGTGCTCTCCAATCCTGCCGCCCAGAATGCCGCGCCGGCGTTTTTGGCGGTCGTGGTTGGAAAGGGGAGTATTGCCTACACACGCGACGACGGCGTGGCGGTGATTCCCATGGCGGCACTTGGGGCGTAGTGGTTTTGCGGGCGTGCCGTGCTTCCTTTACCGAAAATCCATTTGGTAAACCAGATGCTCGCGGATAGAATAAAGTTGACGGCAGCCCAAGGGTGATAGCTGGGCAGCGCTGTTGCTTGGTCAAGAGGTCAGTGTCTTAATGGCAGCGACTTGTTATGCTTCGAATGCTGCTTGAGTGCCTCGGAAAGTTCGATAAGCGCCGTGAAGAGCGAGACCAAAGCAACCAAGAGCTCTACGAGCTCTGATGGGCCCGGGATGACCGCTGATTCAAGTCACCGGGCCCAAATCTTTTTCATGCATTTGAATAGAGCGGGCGATTCTCTTGGGGCCGTCTGCATGGCGTGCGACCAGCGCATGGTATTGCGCCCCGCTTTCATGTCCGCACGGGCGCCTATCCTTACGGCAATGTAGCCGCCTATGTAGCAAACGGCAGTTGACGGAGAAAGGCCCTAACCGTGTCAGCTGAAAAGACGCCGTGTATCTCGGCTATCGATACGACGAACTTTGCGCGCCAGATTGTGCTGGACTTTGAGTTTGCGCCGGTGCCAAAGCAGCGCCAGCGACGTGGGCTGCGCAATGAGATTATCGAGGTCGGCGCCGTCAAGCTCGATTACCACGGCAGCGTTATGGGCGAGTTCTCGCAGTTTGTGCAGACGGAATTTACCGAAGGCGTTGCGTTTTCCGTCCGCGAGCTTACGGGGATATCGGCCGTGGACACTGCGATGGCCGATCCGCTCTACATGGTAATCAAAAGGCTCAGCGATTGGATCGGTCGCTACTCCGCACAGGTAGTTTGCTGGAGCGGGGCGGACCGTCGACAGCTTTTGACCGAGTGCCAGACAAAGCACATCGATCTTTCCGCATTTCCTACGGACTGGGCCGACCTGCAGGCGTTTTACACCTCGATCATGGACGTGGGCAGCCACGGGTGCGTCTCTTTGAGTGACGCGGCGACGTGGTTTGGCATCGAGTTCGACGAGTCGACGGGTCACGCCCACAGCGCCCTTGCCGATGCGCACGTGACCGCCAAGCTGCTCAAGCAGGTGATGGACGGGGGCTACCGCGTGAGCCCGCGCGCCCAGGAAGTCCGCCAGCGGTGGGGGATGGGCGAGCGAGCTCAGACGCGCCTTTCTAGCAAGTGCCCCGAGCTGGGCGACCTGCTGCTGAAGCTGAAGGCGGCGGGAAGGTAGGGGCGTTAGCTGTCTGCATGGCGCGTGCCTGTTGCGTATCGTTACTCTTCCTGCTGCTTGGCAGGCAAGATGTAGACGTTCTCGGCGTCCACGGCGATCTGCGCGGGGCGGTTGTAGAGGGTGTCGATCTCCTTTACGCTCTGCTTGAACGGCGTGACGTCGGGCGTCTTTGCCTGATGGAGCTTTTCGAGGAGTTTCTCGGATTGCTTGTCGTTGAACTTTCCGATGCTCTCTCCTGCGCCTTCGAGCGCCTCGTCGATGAGTGTATGGTCGCCCACGGGGGTCTTTGCGATGGCGTGACCGAGCAATTTGCCCGCGGACGCGATACCGCCCAGCAGTGCCGCATCGACGGTGTCGACAGCCCCCGCTTCGAGTGCGTTGTAGCAGTCGGTGTAGAGCTCGCGGTACGCGATCGAATCAGCCTCGATCTTCGCAGTGGCGTCCGCGAGCTTTGCGGGCTCGAAGTTCTGGGCGAGCATGGGTTCGAGGAACAGCGAGAACGCGTGGATGTAGGTGGCGAGCTGGCAGTCTTTGAGGTAGTCGAGCACCTTGTCGAGGCGTCTGCCCAAGCCGTCTCGCACCTCGATGAACCCTTTCTTTTTCAGATCTGCCTGTGCCTGCGAGCGGAAGAGTTCCATGTCCTGCGCGGACGACTGCTTGATGTCGAGCACCTTCATATGGGCGTTTGCCATGTAGGTGGCGTTGCCGTAGTTGAGTCCGTAACCGTTGAGGATGTCTGCGAGCGTCTTGAGGTTGCCACGCATGTTGGCCTTGTCGCGCTGACGCATGTACTCGAACATTTCGTCGACGGACTCCTGGATGGAGTCGAGCTTTTGGTTTATCTGCGTGATTGCGGCTGCCATGAATAGCGATGTTGGATCGTAAGGCACCTGCGTGACGCTCGTGGCGATGTCGCCCTCGACTACGTGGAAGCGCGCCTGCCCAAGGCCCTTGGCGGCGTCGCGGTAGCCCCCTGTGAGACCGCTGCCGTCCTTGAACGAGTTGAGTTTCGACGGATCGAGCGGGTTACCATATTTGTCAGTCGCCTGGAGCAGCGTGGGCACGCTCACCGTGTTGGTGACGGTGCGAAACATCGAGGGGAGCGAGGCGAACGCCACGCCGAGTTGGGGAATTCGCTCGAGCGGTAGCTTGATGGCGCCGGAGACGTCCACCCGCTTCTGAGTGAGCGCGAGGTGGATTTTGGTCGATGCGAGCTGTTTTGCCACGAGCTCCTCTCGGCCGTCGTTCGCCGAGGGTTTGGTCTCGTTGTCTGCCATAGCGCGCTCCTTGCTTACGTTGATAGTCGTGGGCATTATCTCATCGCCTGGTGGCTTGCTAGAGCGGGGTAGAGGCCGAGCGTCTGGCGAAACTCGTTAACTGATTGCATTTCAGCGGATTGGGTTGATTATAAGAGAAGGACGGCTATCCATCTGCCCTTCCCAGTTGAGTTCGCTTTGAGCTACTGTTCGTGCCTATGCTGCTTGGGCTCAAGCCTTCTCGCTGCCGTGAAGCAGGCCGTGGCCGCCATGGCCAATGCGATGCTGGCCATCCAAGTGGAGTCGCCGGTTGCAGCGAGCTTTGGTTCATCGGTTGTCGTGCGTCCCGACTTTTTTGTAGCCGCCTCGTCGGCGTCCTTTTCAGGAGTGGCGGGATCACTTTTGTTGTCGCCGGGTGAATCTACCTTCCCCTCCACGGTGAAGGACGCATCGGTCGCCGTCCCGTCCTTCCAGACGGCCGTGACGGTGTGTCCGCCGGCGGCGAGCGTGTCCAGGTAGGACGGCCTGAGCTCGATAATCGTGCTGCCCCTGGTTGCGGTGTAGTTCTCGGCGGAGACCTCAGTTCCGTCCACGAGGAGACGCGTGAACTCATCGAGAGGACCGCTGAAGCGGAAGGTCAGACCGGCCTCGCCGTCCTTTGCATACGCCTGCCCGTCGCCCTTGGTGGCGGCATACAGCGGAGCGGTCACGTCGAAGGTGACGTCCCCCGCGTCGTCGACATCAAAGGTCTGAACGCCGGTCTTGCCGTTACGCTCGGCGTAGGCGGAGCTGTAGACGAAGGTCTCGTGGCCCGTCTTGTCGAGGACCGCGAGGGCTTGGATTTCAAACGAGCCCATCGAGAGCGACGTGGGGAACTCGATTTCGATATAGCCCCTTGCCGCATCGTAGCTGCAGCTCAACGTTTTGCGGGTCTTTAAAGAGTTCGGGTCCTCGACATAGCCGGGGTCGCCGAGGATCGGGGAGACAGACTTTACGCCGTCCGCGTCGCCTACATTGCAATAGATACGGAGGATCCCGCCGACGGGGACCCTCTTCGCGGAGATGGAAACGTTCGAGACCGTGGGCGGGTTCCGGTCGATCACGCTGCCGGTCACCTCGAAGCACAGCTCGCTCGGGTCGCCAACCGAGAAAGTCGCGCCCGAAATGCCGTTGGCCCTGGCGTAGGAACTCTCGTACACATCGGTCTCGAACCCTAGGCCATCGGTGACCGAAAGGCCGATCAGCCTGTGCCTTCCGATCCTATTGCTGTCGAATGTGAGGTCAAACCCGTCGATAGACGAGCCTCCGTGATAATAGGCTGACGAAACAGAGCAGCCGTCGTCCGAATTCTCCCAGCCCTGCCGCAGTATGGGGGAAACGGAGCGAACGCCGTCGGCATCGGAGACGGTCCAAGAGATGTGGAAGTCGGCACCGGTTGCGACCTCCCTGCTCGAGAGCGACACGGAGGACACGGTCGGCGGGTTTTGGTCCTCGGGTCCCTCGGTCACCTCATACTCGAGGGGGTCGGTGGTGAAGGTCGGACAGTCGAGCCCCTTCTCCTCGGCATACGTCGTGTCGTAGACATCGGTAACCCATCCAAGACTATCGGTCACGCCGAGGCCGATGATCCGGTACCGGCAGGGCCGGTCGCTCGGGGAGGTGGAGATATCGAAGCCCGCGGTCGTGTTGCCGGTCGACGAGAAGGCGAGACGGGAACTGATTCCATGGTCTCCGGTATCGTTTTCGACAACGACTTCAACTATGGGCGTGACGGACCGTACCCCGTCAGGGTCATCGACGCTATAGCCGACATGCAGCGTGGAGCCGGCCGTGACTGTCGTCGCGGATATCGTCACGTTGGAGATGCTGGGCGGGTTCGGGTCCGACGCGGCTAGGGCGGTTGAGGGCAAAGCAAGCGCTACGGTGGCGGACAGCGAGGCGAGCAGGCTAAGCGCGAAGCGCCTGGAGAATTTCAAGGAGGTCATTGGTGGTGCCGATCTTCCATAATTGTTGCAGCGATACCAGTATATCTTTGGCCCATGCTAGCCAGATGTTCTTTCCGCGAACGGCTCGTTAGTTTAGAGACGGCATATGGACGCCTGTCTCGTCCACGTTTCTCGTAAGGGCGATTATAAGGACATGAAGAGACTTTCTCGGAACAATCAATTGGGGATATCAAAGAAATGCTGGACGCCGCCCGATTGCTCAATGCCTTTGAGGTGAAATGCGGCGCATCGGCTACGTTGTTGAGATCATTTATCGAGCGATACGTCATTCCAGCTGAGGCCACCGTCATGAGGCTTCTGTTCCTACACCCCCCCGCTATCCCGCGCACGGCACTCAACAGCTCGTACTCCCTCTGGCTCCACTGGCGCAGTTCGGCCGCGTCGACGGCGTTGCGGCACAGATCCAGGAATACCTTAGCGCCCTCGCAGAAGCACTCGCGGGCAAAGGCTCCGGACCCGCTTGCGACACACGCGCCGTCGGCAAAGAGCTTCCAGCTAGACGGCTCGTGCGAGTCGTCTCCGAGCAGCTGAATCTGCAGTACGTGCGGATTGCCGGTAGTGCAAAGCTCTTCCTCGAGTTTCTGCACCGTAAAGCGCATCTGGTGGGAGAGCCTGCTCTTGACCATGGCCGAGGCGTAGCCGTTCGGCTTGTCCAGAAGATGCATTCGTTTTGGCTTGGCTGTCAGGTTGTGGAAGTTGCGCTCGCTGCGCACGGAGAAATTGTCCATACGGACTCCTTTCATCGATGTTGGCAGGGCCACCGTGCCTCTTGGCCGGTTGGCGTCGGGATCGTGGAGCCAACTCTCTACCCCGACTCTGGATAAAACGCGCCCACTCCTTGCGGGCAAGAGGAAGTCTATCAGCGTGTACGGACGGAAATCAAACGCCGCCTGCGAAATGACGCGTGAACGGCGTTAGTTTCCCAAGTGATTATTCGGCTTTCATCCGGAAAAGTGTCGAAATAGGCACCTTAAAACTTCGGAAAAGTGTGGCTGGATGACAAAACAGCACTTAGAAGCCGGTGCTGGATGCGGGATCCTGCGGCCGCCTTCAGCTCTCGCTACTCGTCGTCTCCGTCGTTGGGGTCGCCCTTGAGGGTGTTGATGTCCAGGTAC
>CABQMC010000034.1 GCA_902465115.1 uncultured Collinsella sp. | reverse complement strand
CTCGGCGATCTGTTTGAGCGGGCGTTCATCCTGGGTCACGGCTATGAGCACGTCGACTTCGCGAGGGGTGAGAGCGTGGTTGGCGATGAAGGCCTGGCGCTGCTCCTCGATACTCGGCACAGCGAGCGCCTCCTCGGCAAGCTGTTGATGTTTACGCTCCTGCTCGGTTTGGGGCAGGCGAAACAGGCCGGCTGCCACGAATGCCGCGCAGGCGGCGACAAGCAAAACGAGCGCACCGATCATAATGAGGGCAACATTGTCCGAGGTCACGAGCGCCAGCGAGATACCCGATGTGGTGAACGCGCATACGTTGTTGGCGGCGCGTCCCATGCCGGCCCAGAGGGCGGGCGCATGCATGCGCGGTGCCAGCTGTGTAAAGGTGGCGGTAAAGAACGTGACAAAAAAGCCCGAGCTGAGGTAAAAGACGACAAGGCCCAGGTTGGGATCGGCACCGGCCTCGACGGCCAGGATGGAAATGGTCGAGAGCACGGCAATGCCGAGCATGACAAGCCCCATGTATCGGCGCTCGGCAAGATCAAAAATAAGACCGGCAGCAAGGCCGCTTGCAGCCAAAAAGAGGCGCGGCCATGTTTGTACGGCAATGGTGCCGTGGGCGTTGGAGAGTGTGACCACGTTGTCGAGGGTCGAGAACAAGCAGGCAAGAATCATGACGAGCGCGATACCCCAACATGCCTGCTTAGCGAGGGCGTGCGATGGCTCGACAAAGGGATTGATGGCGGGGCTGGAGCTCTCAGCAGCCTTTCGGGGAACAGCGCCGAGGGCGGAGATGGCGATCGTTGCCGCGCCAAGAATGATGAGCTCGACGATGCCGCCGCAATCAATCAGGTTGGTGACGAACTGCATCAGGATGCCGGCAGCATAGGCTGCTCCCGCTCCAGTGGCGAGCTTGGGATCGTCTTGAAACGCCAGTGAAAAGGCGTGGTGCGCAGCGGCGCCCAGCAGGCCGAGTCCAAAGAATGCCACGCAGCCCAGAATCTCGAGGGCAAGCGGGGTCGTAGGGAACTGAATTTGGGTCAGGCCCACGATGACGATAGGGACGGCGGCGGCGTTGACGGCTGCCAGTGAGTGGCCTTTGCGCCGTGCGAGCCCGAGCAGCGGCGCGTACCCGATAAAGCCGAGCACGCTCGCACCCAGAATAAAGCCCTGTGCGATTACAACGCGTTCGGCACCGGCGAGCAGCCCGACGTTGACGTCGAAACGAAACTCGGCGGCAAGAAAGACGAAGGTAAAGAGCGCAAGTGCCAAAAGCGCGTTGATTTTAGGCCTGCTCAGGTTCAAGGACGGTCCTTTGGGTGGACGAATAATCGTGTCCTCGATTGTAGCGTTCCCGGGACGAGTGTGGCGACAACGAAATCATATTGAATTAAATCGCAGGTAGAGGCCTAGGTTCACATCTACGAACCTAGGCATACGGAGTCATTTGGCGCATCTTGGTGGTACAGGACCACCACAAAGGGGACAGACGCCTTTGTGATGGTATGTCCCTACGACCAAGGAGGCCGTTATGAACGCAAGTCACTTTGACAAGCAAACTCAACGTGAGTCCACCTGCTCGCTGGTTCACGGTACCTGGCGTTGTGTGGGTGCCAAAATAGCTTGCGCCGGCGCGTGTGCGCTTATGGTCGGTCAGTTGCTGCTGCCGAGCGTGGCGCTGGCGACGGAATGCGCCGATCCCGCCGCTGGGACGGATGAGGTTGCCGCGGCTCCGGTGACGCCGACGGTTGCGGAGGATACGGCGGCTCCGGCGCCGGTACCGGTGGCTCCGGCTGCGCCGATGACTGACGCGGCTCCGGCGGCACCGTCCACGGCAGAAGCTCAGCAAGATCAGCAGGACGTACCGGCGGCAACGGTGAACGATACGGTTGCTGTCAACCAAGATGGCTCTCTTGGTGGCACCGACAGCTCGTCGGCAAACAACGCCATCATGCCCTGCGGTGTGACCGATGTTGTTGGCGGCAGCGACGTTAGGGTCAATACGACCGTGGTTCCCTGCTACACGGACTGCGTGCTTCCGTGCAATGTCACACTCGAAAAGGGCCAGCCGTATACCCACGATTTTCTCGATGTAGAGGGTGGCATTCCAGAAACGCTTGCGAGCGAAGTCGTCGAGGTTAAGTACTGCAGGGCCGATGTCGCTTCGGGCACTCTGGTCGAAGTTCAGGATGCGTCCATGTCCGACGTGACGGCTCGCTTCGAACCCGTTGGCAATCATATGAGGCTGACGCTGACCTTTACGGGTGGCGCGGCAGGCGGCTCGTATCGACTCACGCGCAATGAGGCTCTCTATATTGGCACGGCATTGGAGTATACCGGAACTGACTATGAAGGCAGCTCGACTATCCTCAACGAAACCAGGTACGATTATTACCTCCGCTACGTCATCAATAGCGAAATTACGCTTGTTGCGTCAGAAAGCGAAGCCCTCCATAACCTGGACGTCAACGACGTGAAGACCGACTACGCGCCCGGCGAGGCGCCACGCGCGACCGCGACGATCCCCGCTGCCGATGCCGACAAGTACGAGATCGCCTACGAGTGCTGGGAAGAGATGGATGCCGGCGACCCTACGGGGCTCACGCCCGTTGCCTTCTGGTATTCCGACCCTGCCAAGTATCCGACGGGCGCGAGGAGGATTGAACACTTCGAAGATGGTAAGTTCTACATGTACTCCGTTGAGCTGAGGCTCAAGGGCGACAATACCGTGGCCGATGACTGCAATATGAACGTCAACGGTCATTGGGTGCACCACGTAAAGACCGTCAACGGCGTCTTCGCGCCAAACGCTGACAATATGGTGTGCGAGCAGCCGATCGACGAATGGCGGACCATCGACGTTATCGAGATCAACGGCGCCACGACCACCTTCAAGGCGGGCGATAGGCCGGTCTTTACGGCGAATGTTCCGACGGGCTCCAACTCCCTTCCTCAGTGTGAGTACTGGATGGGTAGCGACGGTAGCGAGGTGAATTCCGTTGAGTTTTGGGACCAGCACATCACCAACCATATCGACGCGTTTAAGCCCGGTGTGACCTATCGTTACGGCCTGTACTTTAAACCGGCGCGTGGTTTCTACTTTACGCCCAATACCAAGCTGAAGATCAATGGGGTTGAGTGTGGCTATCAGGTGGGCGAGGCAAGTGAGGTTGATCCCGAGAGCGGCTGGATCTACACCCTGTGGCTGAACACCAATCTGATGTTTACGCCTGAGACTACGCCGGCTCCCGATCCGCAGCCCACGCCGGATCCCAAGCCGACGCCGCAGCCTGGGGTGAAGCCCGCGGCCAAGCCGGCCACGACAACCGCCACGACCAAGACGGTTGAGAAAACCACGCAGGCCAAGAAGGGCGATGCTGTCCTGGCTACCACGGGAGATACCACCGCGATGACGGTCGCCGCCCTAGGCATCGCCGGCGCGACCGTAGCCGCCGCCGGCCTCGCCGCGACCAAGCGCCGCCCAAAACGGCTCTAGATGTTACAGATTGAGATGAACCGAATGGCCGCCAACCTAACGTCTCGATCTGTAACACGTAGCGGGGAATTTGGTCTCTAACTGTTACAGATTGAGACAAAGCGGGGGCGGCTGGAGCAATATCTCGATCTGTAACAACTACAAGGCTCAACAGGGCCTAACTGTTACAGATCGAGACAAACATCGGAATCGGGTCGCCGACCAGACCCCAAACCGTCACAAAGGTGCCCGTCCCCTTTGTGGCGGTTTGCGCAGGTAGAACGGTAGGTTCGTATATATGAACCTACCGTTCGCTTTGTTTTTGGACGACGATTACGCTGGATGACTTTTGGTTTGCAGGAAAGGAACGACCATGAGGTGGACTACTGTTCGAGCGCTTTGCCGCCGCCTGACCGTTGCCGCGGTGACCCTCACTATGGTGACGGGTTCGTTGCCCGCGGGCGCGTTTGCCGAGACCCTCACCACCGACGGCACTTTTGTGCAGACGGATAACGACCAAGCAGCCGATGCCGACGCCGCCGACCCCGCGCCCGATGCCGCCGACGCCGCGCCCGATGCCGGCGCTGCCGACCCCACAGTGCTCGATACCGGTGACACCCCTACGCCCCCGGACTCCGAGATTGCATCGGCGGCAGGCCTGACGGGCGCTGGGCAGACCGAGAGCACGCCCGTGGCCACGCTTGCCACCGATCTTGTCGAGGGGAAGGAGCTCGCCGAACAGCAGAAGCAGGAGGAGACCGCCGAAGCCGAAGCAACCTGGAATGAGGATCTTGGGCTCTGGATGACCTCGAAGGGCGCCACGGGCGTAAAGGACGAATACGACGATGGCTACGTGGCCGGCGAGCAGACCCCCGCGCAGTACTACTTCTCGATTGATAGCCTCACCAACGAAATTTCTATCGAGTATGGCGACGCGGGCATTACCACGTTGGAGGTGCCCTCGACCATCGACGACAAAAATGTCGTAAGCCTTACGGGTATGGGAAGCGCTGCGCTCACATCGATCACCTTCGCCCCTAATTCGCATGTCCGCTCGGTTGGAGGCTTGGGCGGCAGCAGCATCAAAGAGATCGCACTGCCCGATTCGGTCGAGGAGCTCAAGAGCTATGCATTCTACAAAAGCAAGACGCTCCAAACGGTAACCTGGCCCAACAACGCGGCCTTTACCACGATTCCCGAGCAGGCCTTTAAGGAATGTGAACAACTTGACGACAAGGTGGTGGCAACGCTGCCGACTTCGGTCAAAACTATCGACTATCTTGCATTCGCCTATTGCGGCGTGCCACAGTTCTATGTCTCGGACACAACAGTGCTCACCTTTACGCAGATCAATGTGCCGGGCACGGTGGAGCGGATTGAGCGCAATGCCTTTGACGGGTGCTCGCATGTGTCGTCGGTGACGATCGGCGACGGCGTTAAATATATCGGGGCGCTCGCGTTCGCCTCTCTTGATCCTGCGATTGCCGGCAAAGAGATTGTGCTACCCAAAAGCGTGGAAATGATAGAGTGGGGAGCTTTTGAGAACACGAGATACGGAAACGAGACGAACCATAATGCCGTTGCCCTGCGCGTGATGAACCCCGATCTTCAGTTTGGTAAGGCGGGCTATCCGGGCGACTATAATGAGCGCGTGACAATCGATGGCGTAACGTATGCGATTCCCTTTGGTGAAGGCCAGACCATCTATGCCTATGCGACCGATTCGGCTGGCAACCCCTCGATGGTCAAAAAGCTTGCCGATGCCGTGGCCGATCGCAAGGATTCCGTCGATTCCTCGAAGCCTGCCTACACGTTTGAGTGGATGGGCGAGGCGGCCCAGGTGACGGGCAAACTTCCCCAGAGCGCGACGGCTACACTCGTGCAAGCGGGGCAGTCCACGCCGTTGGCGGTTGGCGATGACGGCAGCTTTACAGCGGACGCTCTCTCCAAGACAGCGGCCACCCTGCGCATTTCGCTCAGCGGTTACTATGACATGGTGCTGGCGCGTCCGGGCGACCAGATGACGGGCACATGGAATATCGGAGAGATTAAGGCTGAGGACTTTACCAAGATTCCGGCTTCGCGCGCGATTGAACTTAATGTGGCCTATCTCGAACCGGTCGCAGGCCAGGATAAGACCGAGCGCTTTGAGCTCGATAGTCTCGATGACATCGATCTGACGGTGAAGAGCGGCGGCAAGACGCTTAAGCCTGCCAAGGGTGACAAGGAAAACGACTTCCGTATTCAGGGCACAGCGCTCGTGGTGTCGCAGGCCATTGCCGACGCGGACCAGGATCTGGAGATAACGCTCGTGCCCAAAGACAGCCTCAAGCTGGGTGGGGCGACGGCGACGGTGAAGCCTTCGGCCGGCAAGGTCGATATCGACTTGAAGCCTTGGGGCACGGCGACGGTCACGACCAAGGGCGACTACCAGGGAGCCAACCGCGTGCTGGTGTTCCGTACGTCCGACGGCAAGCTAGTCGCCGACGGCGTCACCTATTTGATGGGTTACGAAGACGATGGCACCACGCCTATCATGAAGGCCGAGACGCCGCGCCTTAAGGCCGGTTCGTACACCATCGTCGCCTTTAACAAGACGAGCTACGACATCCAAGCGACGAGCTATTCCACGTTTAGCCGCCTGGGACTGACCGTGGGTAAGCATATCGCGCAAAAACAGGTGAAGATCGAGGACGGCAAGCAGCTCGATGTGACGCTCGACGTGCCGACGTTTGACGTGGAGACGTATCGTGCCGAGCGCGGGCTGACGGCGGGTTCGGTTATCGCTGATTCGTCCGCGGTCGTTGGCGTGGAGACCGAGCTGCGCATTCATTACGAGCTCAAGGACAGCCAGGCTGCCAAGATTGAGATTCCGCTGGCCAAGGACGCGGTCGAGGACGTGTCCGCCGGATTTCGTGAAGCCGACGATAGCACCAATACCTGGTGGACTGATGCGACATGGGAAGGCGATAACCTCGTTCTCGATATGAGGAAGGGCAAGGGCGCCGATGTGTTTGTGCGCTTTAAGCCTAAGGCTGCGGGCATCTATGCCATCTCGCCGCTTATTACGCTGGGCGAGGTGACATTGCCGCTGGGAAGCACCACACTCGAGGTTAGCGGATCGCGCATCGAGGTCGACAGCACTGACGTTCACAGCCTGCTGGGCAATGTGGCCTACGTATACGCAGCGCCCGGCAAAAGCGTGCAGCTTACCGTGGGCGCAGGCGCCTCGGCCGCAAAGTACACCGGCAAGACCAATAAACTCGGCCGTGCCAAGATTGAATACGAGCTGCCGCAGGATACGCTTGCCGCCGAGCGTGTGACGCTCGAGGCGCGCGTGGGCTCGACCGACGTTGCCGCCGCTGCCGCAGAGGTGACGGCTCGCAATTATGTGCGCTATGTTCCGGGCGCTTCGGTCTGGAACTTTGATGTGACGTATCGTGGCGGTACGCAAAACCTGGTCAAGGACGGCAAGGACACCGGCAAGAGCCTGTGGACCTTCCATCATCTGCCACAAAAGAAGAACGCCTACTGGACTTTTGACATCACGCTCGAGGTGGGAAACGAAGAGGCCGCCAACACGCTCGGCCTGTACGTGGACTGCGTGGATGGCAAGACGGTGACGATTCCTCTGACTCAAAAGTCGCGCGAGGGCACCCGTGTGCGCTATGTGGCGGAGTATGTGGACGAGGGTTATCTTAAGCTGCTCGACGAGTTTAACAAGGCGAATGACTCGACCTATGTGAACTGCGGCAACTTTGAGCAAATCTTTATGCCGCAGACCTATCGCATCTCCAATGCTCAGCTTATGACCATGCTGAGTTTTGACGCCAACGCTTCGGCCAAAAAGCATTCCGCCGCGGCCGAGGAGCGCCAGCAGGAGTTCTCGAATGCCGTGCAGCAGTGGCACGAGTATATGATGGATAACTCGTTTAATGATGTCGACGAGGCCTTTAACGATGCGATTGACCAGATGGTCGCCGATGCGTTTGCCGAGGAGGACAAGGACGGTAAAGAGGGCGAGGCCCAGGGTGGTGCTGCTCGCAAGGCCCGCCGTGCCCCTGCCGCCAGCGGCGGCGAGGGTGATGATGCTGGCAACGACGAGGCCGCGCAGTTTGCGGCCGAGCTCAAGGCCGCGGTCGGCGGGTCGGCGGCGCTGCTGACCCAGCAGGGCGACAGCTATGGCGTCAATGTGGACAAGATGATCTTTGAGGATGCTTACGGTACCAGCGAGGATTGGTATCAGGAACTCGCGGCGGCCCAGGGCGCGAACGCTGCGGATGCGGCCGCCATCAAGGAGCTCGTCGACCATGCATCGCGAGCGGAGTTTATTGCCCAGCAGGCCGAGGATCTGGTGGGCCAGTCGATGGGCATCGGCCAGCTCAACCAATACGGAAGCTGGAATGACGCAACCGCTGCGGCGCTCAACAAGTGTGCGGGCATTAAGGCCAGCGAGTACAACGGCCAGTCGACGAGCGGGTTTAACGATTTGGGCCAGGCGCTCGGCAGCTCGCTGAGCTACAAGGCGGCTGACGACGATACTGTCAAGGGCTTTAAGGTCGCCGCGCCCGATGGCGAGCAGACGGCCTATATCGAGTCGGAGTTTATCGAGAACTCCAATAACAACAAGAACCAGGCACTTCTGTTTAACTCGATCGCCATGCAGTGCGACATTCTGGACAACCTGTACGACAACTGGAATGTGGTCCATAGCCTCAACAACTCCAAGGTGCGCGGATGGCTCATGGCCTGGAAGCGCAACGGCGACGTGAGCGCCCATATGAAGCTCATCCGCACGATCCGTTCGCTCAAGAGCTATAAGATCGAGTGCGAGATGTTCGGACAGGTCTTTAAGACCGATGCGTGGAAGGCGGCCGGCCAGGCGTTTCCTGCGGCGACCCAGGGCATCGGCATCTTTACCGGCATTTACGGCGTGAACGATGCCAGCAAGAACTGGGAGAACGTGAACGTCCGCATGCAGAAGGTGAAGGGCGAGCGCGAGGGCTATGAGCTTCAGCATACGCGCTTGCTTGCCAAGCCCGAGAAGACCGAGGACGACTGGAAGTGCATTTACGCGCTGCGTGACGCCATGGAGAAGGCGCGTGCGTTTGAGGATCTGCTGTATCGCCAGCTCTGCCACGACAGCACCGATGTGGCGGTGGGCTCCATTATGACAATCGCTGGCGTGCTGACGGCCGGTTCGGCGGGTACCGTGGTGGGCGCTGCCTATGACGCGGCTTCGACCAGCGTAGGTTCGGAGCGCGCGATTAAGCTGACCAATGCCGAATGCGCCTACGATGTTGCCTGCGAGCAGGTGGAGCGCGCGTGCCAGAATCGTATTACGGTTAACTGGGGCGAGCTGACCGATGCCGAGGTCTACAAGGCCAACAAGGACGGCTTGATCTCGGATGAAAAGATGCAGTCGATCTTCGAGGCGCGTTATCGCAATGTGCCTGCCAAGGCAGCACCCGACCCTGCGGGCGTGGTGTACGAGGGCCTGCTGTCCAATACGGTTGAAGGCGCGGCGGTTGAGCTGTGGAGCGCCGACGATGCGGCCGGTACCAATGCAGTGCGTTGGGATGCCGAGGAGTATGAGCAGGACAATCCGCTTGCGACGGGTGCGGACGGTGCTTACAACTGGAATACGCCGACCGGCTGGTATCAGGTGCGCGTGACCAAGGACGGGTATGAGGAGGCGCGTTCGGCTTGGCTGCGCGTGCCGCCGATTCAGACTGAGGTGAACATTGGCTTGGTGTCGACGGCGGCGCCCGAGGTAGCTTCGGCCCATGCCTATACCGATTGCATCGAGGTTGAGTTTGCGCAGTATATGGATGCGAGCGACGATGCCCTGGTCGCATTGTGCGCGCAGGGCTTGGGCGACGTGACGTATACGTGGCTCGACAAGCAGGACGATCCCAATGGCAAGCCGCTGTCGCGCGTGCTGCGTATTCGCTATGCCGATGCGTGTGAGGCGGGCTCGACGGTGGCGTTTGAGCTCGACGGTGCTCGCAACTACGCCGGCACGGCCATGGCGCGCTGGGCAAGTGGCGAGCTTGTCGTGGGCGTTCGTGCCGACAAGCTCAAGCTCAACGTGGAGCAGGCCGTGACCATGCTTGATGGCAGTGACTTTGAGCTGGTGGCGCATGTGACCGACAAGGCGGGCAAGCCGTTTGCGGGCGCCAAGGTTAGTGTTGGGCTGGAGTCCTCGGCTATCTGCTCTGTCGATGCCACCCAGTCCGTGACGGGCGAGGACGGTGCGGCGACGTTTGTGCTGCATGGTGCTCTGCCCGGTTTGACGACGTTGACGGCGGCGGTGGACGGCACGGCGCTGTCCAAGCAGGTCGACGTTCGCGTGTCTGCCGAGGCAGTGCGACCGGCACGACCGGTGGCGACGATTGGTGCGACGACGTTTGGCGCATGGTCGCCCAAGGAGAACTACATTACGGTGCCCAAGGGCACGAAGCTGGAGCTTTCTGCCGAGGATGGCACGACGATTTGGTACACCACCAACGATACCTGCCCCTGCCGTGACGAAGGCCGCGTAAAGTACACCGAGCCTATTGCGCTCGATAGCAACATGTATGTGCGCATTGCAGCACAGCGCCCTGGCATGTCGTACAGTGAGTATTCCGAGCGTTTGAACATTACGATTACGGTGACTGATGAGGCGACGCCTGAGCCGACGCCCGATCCCAGTCTGAAGCCAGAGCCCGAGCCGACGCCTGACGGCGGCGAGCAGGGCGGCGGTACGGGTGGCTCTGGTGGCGCCGGGGTCCCTGCGGGCAGTTCGACTTCGACGACGACCACGGTGACGACGGACAAGTCCAAGGGTAAGGGCGAGAACGGCAAGAAGTCCGGCGGCACGGAGCTTGCCAGCACGGGTGACTCCGCCGCGATGACGGTCGCTGCTCTGAGCATCGCCGGCGCAACCATTGCCGCGGCCGGCAGCGCCGCGACCAAGCGTCGCAAGCGCTAGGTTTTGGCGAGCGCCCATCCTCGGCTTTAGCAAAATCTCAATCTGTAACACCTGACCGTCCAAAACGGCCCTAGATGTTACAGATTGAGATGAACTGCTCGGCCGCCAACCTAACGTCTCGATCTGTAACACGTAGCGAGGAATTTGGCCTCTAACTGTTACAGATTGAGATAAAGCGGAGGCGGCTGGCGCAATATCTCGATCTGTAACAACTACGATGCTCAACAGGGCTTAACTGTTACAGATTGAGACAAAACGACCGACCAGACCCCCGACCACCACAAAGATGTCTGTCCCCTTTGTGGTGGTTGGGGCGGCCGGCATAGAAAAAGTCCCCGCCGGGCGTGTGCTCGACGGGGACTTTGCCGTTTGATGGCTAGCGCTGCGGGTGATTACTCGCCCAGCAGGCTCTTGGTGATGGAAGCGGCGGCCTTCTTGCCGGCGCCCATCGCCAGAATGACCGTAGCGGCACCGGTGACGATGTCGCCGCCGGCCCAGATGCGGGGATCGGTGGTCTGGCCGGTCTCCTCGTCGGCGACGATGTAGCCCCACTTGTTGAGCTCCATCTTGCCGCCGATCTTCTTTGCGAAGGGGTTGGCGTTGGTACCGATAGCCGAGATCGCGACGTCGCAGGGGATCTCCTCGATGGCGCCCTCGATGGGCACCGGACGACGGCGGCCGGACTCGTCGGGCTCGCCGAGCTCCATCTTCTGGACCTTGACAGCGCACACGGAGCCGTCCTCGCCAGCGACAAACTCGAGCGGGGAGACGAGCGGCAGAACCTCGACGCCCTCGGCCTTAGCATGGTGCAGCTCGGCGCGACGGCAGGGCATCTCGTCCTCGGTACGGCGGTAAGCGATGATGGCGTGCTCGGCGCCCAGACGC
>CABQMC010000033.1 GCA_902465115.1 uncultured Collinsella sp. | reverse complement strand
GTACGCGACCGACGATTGAACGTCAGATTGCCGCTTAGGGGCGTTTGCAGCGTCGACTGGTTACGCGGTTTGGTAAGACCGCGTAACTAAATCCGCTCTGCGATCTCGTGGATGAGGTAGTCGGTCTTTTCCCAGCCCAGGCACGGATCAGTGATTGACTTACCAAAGACGCCACCGTCGACCGGCTGGTTACCGTCTTCCAGGTAGGACTCGATCATAAAGCCCTTGACCAGCTTGGAGATGGACTCGTTGCGGCGGCAGCTGTCGAGCACCTCCTTGCAAATGCGATACTGCTCCAGCGGGCGCTTGCCCGAGTTGTCGTGGTTGCAGTCGATGACCGCTGCCGGATTGGCATAGCCGGCGTGCTCGGTATAGCGCTCGGCCAGGCGCTCGAGGTGCTCGTAGTGGTAGTTGGGGTAGGTGCGACCGTCGAGACCGATGTAGCCACGCATGACGGCGTGCGCGAGCGGGTTGCCGTCACACTCGACCTCCCAGTTGCGGAAGATGAAGCTCTGATGTGCCTGGGCGGCGTAAATGGAGTTGAGCATAACGGTGGTAGAGCCGGCAGTGGGATTCTTCATGCCGACGGGTACCGAAATGCCGCTCGACACCAGGCGATGCTCCTGGTTCTCGACCGAGCGCGCGCCCACGGCGACGTAGCTCAGCAGGTCGACGAGGTACTGGTAGTTGGACGGGTAGAGCATCTCATCGGCGGTAAAGAAGCCGGTCTCCTCGATGACGCGCAGGTGCATATGGCGGATGGCCTTGACGCCCTCGAGCAGGTCGTCGGGAGCCTCGGGGTCGGGGTTGTGCAGAAGACCCTTGTAGCCGGTGCCCTTGGTACGCGGCTTGTTGGTGTAGACGCGCGGAATGATGATGAGCTTGTCCTTGACCTCCTCGGCGGTCTTGGCCAGTCGGTTCATGTACTCAAGCACCGAATCCTCGCGGTCGGCAGAGCACGGGCCGATGATGAGCACCTTGCGTGCGTCCTCGCCGGTAAAGACTTTGGCGACCTCGGCGTCAAATGCCTGCTTTTTGGCGGTAAGCTCGGCAGAAAGCGGCATTTCCTCGCGGATCTCCATGGGAATCGGCAGCTTGCGTTTAAATTCCATGGCCATAGGGGCCTCCTCAATCTATAGAAAGAGCAATAAGCGTATTGTTGAGTGTTCGGCATTATCCGCTGTCGCACGCTAAAGTGCAAGCCCTTGTCACCCCGAAACCTGCCAAAAAGGGACAGGTTTATTTTGGCAGGTTTTATCTGGGCAAACGTCGGCGGATGCCGGGAGGGAGCTGCGCCGCGCGGGACCCTAAGGCTGTTGTCGGTTCCCCGGGAAACACCCCGTGGACAAAAAATGCCAAATATGAGTACGGTTGCTAACCTAGTAACATATCCGTCTAGCGAGATAATAGACAAAGTGATAAATATGTTCATTAACGTTGGCACGCAGAAGCCTGCTAACGGGCGTTTTGATTAATTTGAAGGCGTATAGAGGCCGCAAAGAGGTTGTTTGAGGCGGTTTTGGCTGTTACTAAAAAGGTAACAGTACTCATATTTGCCCTTTTTTGCCCACGGGGTCTGGAAAGCGCCGTCAATGAGGTCTCAGGAAAAGCGTTTCGAGGCTCGAAGGACACAAAACGGGGGCGCAGGTTGTCCTGCGCCCCCGTTCTCGGGCGTCATCATTTCTCTGCGGCCGTATCTACGCCGCCTCGTCGAATTGCGAGTTATACAGGTCGGCGTAGAAGCCGCCCTGGGCGAGTAACTCGTCGTGCGTGCCCTTCTCGACGATGTCGCCGTCGCGGATTACTAGGATCACGTCGGCGTTGCGGATCGTGGACAGGCGATGTGCGATAACAAAGCTGGTGCGGCCTTGCATCAGCGCATCCATGGCACGCTGAATAAGCTCCTCGGTACGAGTGTCAACGTTGGAGGTCGCCTCGTCGAGAATCAGCGCCGGGCGGTCGGCCAAAATGGCACGGGCGATGGTCACGAGCTGGCGCTGACCCTGCGACAGGTTAGTGCCCTCCTCGTTGATCATAAAGTCGTAGCCGCCGCCGAGTGTATGGATAAAGTGGTCGCAGCGTGCGGCACGTGCAGCGGCTTCGACCTCGGCATCGCTCGCATCGGGGCGTCCGTAACGGATGTTCTCGCGGATGGTACCGTTAAACAGCCAGGTGTCCTGCAGCACCATGGCAAACTCGCCGCGCAGCGCCGCGCGGTCCCAGTCGCGCACGTCGACGCCCTCGACGCGCAGCGAACCGCCGTCCACATCGTAGAAGCGCTGCAGCAGCTTAATGAGCGTGGTCTTGCCGGCGCCGGTGGGGCCGACGATGGCGATGGTCTGGCCGGGCTGCGCCTCGCAGCTAAAGTCGTGGATGATGGTCTTGTCGGGCGTGTAGCCAAACTTGACATGGTCAAACTCCACGTGACCGGGGCGCTTCTCGGGGATCTGCGCGTCGGCCTTCTGCTCCTCTTCGGGCGCGGCCAGGAACTCAAAGACGCGCTCGGTGGCAGCTGCCATCGACTGCATCGTGTTGCTCACGTTGCCCAGCTGCTGCACCGGCTGCGTAAAGTTGCGCACGTACTGAATGAAGCTCTGAATATCGCCGGGCGTGGCATTGCCGGTCAGCGCGAGCTGCGCGCCCACTACGACGACGCCCACATATCCCATGTTGCCCACCAGGCTCATGAGCGGCATCATCAGGCCCGACAGGAACTGCGAGCGCCAGCCACTAATAAAGAGGCGGTCGTTTTGACGGTCGAATTCCTCGATCGAGGCCTCGGCGCGGTCGAACACCTGAATGACGTTCTGGCCGGCAAAGTCTTCCTCGATAATGCCGTTGACGGTACCCAGGACCTGCTGCTGCTCGCGGAAGTACGGCTGCGAGAAGTGAATCATTACGGTCAAGATAATCGCGGCGGCCGGCAGCGTGAGCACGGTGACGCCGGTAAGCGGCAGGCTGATCGAAAGCATCATGACGAGCACGCCGATAATCTGCGTCACCGACGTGATGAGCTGCGTCACGCTCTGGTTGAGCGACTGGCCGAGCGTATCGACGTCGTTGGTGATGCGGCTGAGCACGTCGCCCTTGCTGTGGCCGTTGAAGTAGCTCATCGGCACGACGGCAATCTTGGCGGCGATCTCCTTGCGCATGCGGTAGCAAATCTTTTGCGTGACGCCGGTCATGAGCCAGCCCTGGACCAGGCTGCAGACAGAGCTCGCCAGATACAGGCAGAGCAAAAAGCCGAGCGTCTTGGCGATCCAGTCAAAGTCAACGTCGCCGGCGCCGTTGACCTTGGCAACCAAGCCCTCGAACAGTTTGGTGGTAACCTGGCCGAGCACCTTGGGCCCCACAATGTTAAAGATGACCGAGCACACGGCAAAGGCGACGGCGGCAAACACGGCAATCTTGTGTTGGCCGATATAGCCGAGCAGCTGCCTCATGGTGCCCTTAAAGTCCTTGGCCTTTTCGCCGCGACGCATGCCGCCCATGCGGCCCATGGGACCACGCTGGCGGGTGGGCTTGGGAATCTGAGTCTTGGTCTCGTCTGCCATTAGCGCTCGCCTCCTTCCATGACGGCTGCAATTTCTTCTTGGGTAAGCCCCAACTCCTCGGCGGAAAGCTGCGACTGTGCGATCTCCAGGTACGCCGGGCAGCTGCGCAGCAGCTCCTCGTGCGTACCGGTGCCCACCACGTGGCCGTCGTCGAGCACGATGATCTGGTCGGCGTGCATGATGGTTGCGATGCGCTGGGCCACGACCACGAGCGCGGCGTCGGTAACGTTTTTGGCAAGCTCTTCGCGCAAGCGAGCGTCGGTCTTGTAGTCGAGGGCGCTAAACGAATCATCGAAAACCACGACCTCGGGCTTTTTGGCCAGGGCGCGGGCGATGGCCAGACGCTGGCGCTGACCACCCGAAACATTGGAGCCGCCCTGGCTGATGGGGGAGTCGTAACCGCCCTCACGCTCGGCGATAAAGTCCTCGGCCTGTGCGATGCGCGCGGCCTGGCGCATGTCATCATCGCTCACCATGTCGCCGGCAAACTTGAGGTTGCTCTCGACGGTGCCCGAGAACAGACGCCCCTGCTGCGGGATGTAACCAATGCGGCGGCGCAGCTCGGAAAGGGTCATGTCGCGCACGTCGATGCCGTCGAGCGAAATGCTGCCGCCCGTGACGTCGTACAGGCGCGGAATCAGCTGTACGAGCGTGGACTTGCCCGAGCCCGTGGAGCCAATGATGCCGAGCATCTGACCGGCATGCGTGGTGAAGTTCACACCGCTAATGACGTCGGCGCGGGCATCGGGGTACTGGAAGCTCACGTCGCGGAAGGTGAGCTCACCGCGCGGCGAGCTGGCCGCGGGCAGTTTGGGCGAGGCAGGGTCGTTGATGCTCGTGGGGCAGGTGATGATCTCATCTACGCGCTCGGCTGCGACCTCGGCACGGGGCAGGATGACCGAAACCATGGTGAGGATCATAAACGCCATGACGATCTGCATGGTGTAGGAGATAAACGCCATCATGTTGCCGACCTGCATCACGCCGTCGGACACGCCCTGCGCGCCAAACCAGACGATAAGCACGGTGATGCAGTTCATGACGAGCATCATGAGCGGCATCATAAAGCTCATGGCGCGGTTGGTGTAGAGCTGCGTGGTCATCAGGTCGAGTGATGCCTTGTCGAAACGCTCGAGCTCATGCTCCTCGCGGTTGAACGAGCGGATGGGCATAAGGCCGTCGAGCAGCTCGCGGGCGGTAAGGTTCACGCGGTCAACAAAGCTTTGCATCTTTTTGAACTTGGGCATGGTGAGGCCCATAAGCACGCCGACGACGGCCGAGACCGCGATGATGGCAACGGCGATGGTCCACTCCAGGCCGGTATGGTTGGCCAGGACGCGCATGACGGCGACGATGCCCATGACGGGGGCCATCAGACACATGCGGATAAACAGAGTTGCGGCCATCTGGATCTGCTGAATGTCGTTGGTGCAGCGGGTGATGAGCGAGGCCTGGCTAAACTTGCCCACCTCGGCCGGCGAGAAGTGCATAACCTTGTTGAAGGTCTCGCGGCGCAGGTCGCGGGCGATGGAGCAGGCGGTGCGCGAAGCCACGGCACCGGTCAGGATGGTGGCGACGAGCGACACGAGGCACAGTCCAAACATCGTGGTCGCCATGCGGCTCAGGTAGGCGTTCTGCACGTCGGCGGGGTCGATGCCCTGTGCCTTGTACTCGTCCTGTACATAGCTCACGGCGCGCTGGGTCACGATGGAGCCCGACATGGAGCCCATTTTGTCCGCCCTCGACGAGCTTGATTTGGTCTACCAGACCGCCCTCGACACCCAAGCGCAGGCTCTTCATGGTGATCTTACCGCCGTCGGCATCAATCTGTTTTTGCATGCTCTGCGCGGCTGCGGCCTTCTGCTGCATCTCGGCGAGTTGCTCGGGCGTCATCGCCGCCATCTGCTCGGGCGTGGGTATGGCCTGAGCGCCGCTGTTGTCTTTCTCACCGGACGTGCCCATCATGTCACCCATGGAGTTGGCGTCAATACCCTGGTTGAGCGAAAGGACGACGGTCTCGGGCAGACTCATGATATCGGCGAGCTTGCTGCCGTCGGCGCGCTCATCCTCGGTTCCCTTGTACGTGCGAATCCCGTTTTTGTCTGCCTTGCCAAACGCAGCTTCTACCGTCTTGGCGTCCTTGGCGCTCATAAAGAGTTCGAGGTCGTCGAGCGATTCGGCGCGGATGGTGTCGGGTACGGGCGACGCGATGCCGCCTTGCTGCACACCCACGTCGACGATGTCGCTCATATAGGTAGGCAGTGCCAGATCGGCGTTGCAGCTGATTACGATAAGTACGATAGCTGCGAACAGTGCCAGGATATGTTTTTTAAAGAGCTTGAGAATCCTCACTCGGCATCTCTCCTTTCTTGATTGCGGTCGATAATTTCGTTGGCACGTCTAAGAAGGCGCACCATCTCTTGGGTATCTGTTTCGCCGAGCTGCTCGAGGAAAGCCGCAGTGCGGTTCTCGAATTCCCGACGTTTGATTTCGAGATCCTGGAATCCTTTGTCGGTCACCGTGACGTGCACGCGACGACGGTCGGTCTTTGAGTGCTCGCGCTCGACCCAGCCCTTGGCTTCGAGAGCGCGTAGGATATTGGCGATGCGGGCACTCGAGACCCAGGCGCGATCAGCGAGTTCGCTCGGCGTGAGCGAACCGCCGGCGAGTATGAGGGCGCGCATGACGGCCATCTCGCCGCCGAGGGCTTTGTCCGCAAAGCGCGAAATGCGCTGATGCATGCTGCCGAACTCGGTAAGGAGCTGGCGCCCAAGTTCACGGAAATCGGTATCTTCCACCGAAAACCCCTAACACTAGAAACTATTTTCGGTGAAAGATGATACCCCCATACGCGGGCCTCATACAGTGGGCAATATTAAGAGCTCATTAAGACTTAAAATAATTCAATTGCTGAAGCGTTTTAAAGAACTATTATGCCCGCGGTTAGGCGAGGGGTTGTCACCACCATGACGACTGGGACTCATATAATCGCCACGTGCGATGCTCCAACTTCCCGCAAGGAGACACCTTACATAAAGGGGGATGGAGCCATGGCATTTGACTTCACGGGCAAGACCGCGATTGTCACGGGCGGCACTCAGGGCATTGGCCTCGAGATCGCCAAGGGCATCGTCGCGGGCGGCGGACATGTCGCGCTCATCGCAAGGAACGCTGCTAAGGGCGAGGCCGCAGTGGCCGAGCTTGGCGAGGGCAACAAGTTCTATCAGCTCGATGTCGCCGATGCGCCCAAGGCGCGCGAGACCGTCGAGCAGATTTTTACGGACCTGCCGCAAACCAACATCTTGATTAACTGCGCTGGCGTCATCAGCACCAAGAAGTTCGACGAGATCGATGACACCGAGTGGCGCCGCACTATCGATATCAACCTCAACGGTACCTTCACTATGATGAACGCCGTGTACCCGCACTTTAAGGCGGCGCATGCCGGCACTATCGTCAACGTGAGCTCCGTTGCTGGCAAGATCGGCGGCGGCCTGCTTGGCACCGCTGCCTACGCGAGCTCCAAGGCCGGTGTCAACGGCCTTACCAAGGCGGTCGCCAAGGAGGGCGGCAAGTTTGGCGTTCGCTGCAACGCCGTGTGCCCGTCGCTCACGTTGACCGATATGACCTCGATTCTCTCTGACGAGAACTCTCAGCGCATCATCAACGGTATTCCTCTGGGCCGCGCTGCCCAGGCCAGCGAGCCTGCGCAGATGGTGCTGTTCTTCGCTTCCGACCTCGCCAGCTTCGTGAACGGCGAGATCGGCGACTGCGACGGCGGCATCGTCCTGGACGGGTAATACCCCGCGATGATTATTCGGCGACGGCTCCTGCGACTCGGGACCGTCGCCTTCTTTCTGACATAGGCGCGTGCGGCTACGATTCGCATGCATCCAAAGGAGATATATATGAGTGAATCGACTGCGGTGGAGGCGCCGGCGGCAAAGGAGCCGTTCTTTAAGATGTCCTCCATCCCGGGTGCCAATATTTTGGTGCCGCTTTTGCTGGGCTGCCTGCTCAACACGCTATTCCCCGACCTGTTCAAAACGCTCGGCAGCTTTACGCTTGGTATGACCCAGCAGGGCGCAGGCCCGCTCGTGGGCGCTTTTTTGCTCATCGTCGGTACGACGATTTCGTTTAAGAGCGCTCCTGCCGCCGCTGCACGCGGCGCCATCATCATCGCCGTCAAGCAGATCGTGGTCGTTGCCGTGTCGCTGCTCATCCTTTATGTGTTCAACGACAACCTGTTTGGCATCTCTGCCATGGTGATGCTGGCGGCTTGCACCGGCGCCAACAACGCTATGTACGCTGGTCTGATGGGCACCATGGGCAACGAGGCCGAGCGTGGCGCCGTCGCCATCACCACGCTCGTTGTCGGCCCTCCGGTCACGATGATCGTGCTCGGCGCTGCCGGTCAGGCTCCGATCGGCTGGTCGCTCGTGGGTGCCATTCTGCCGATCGTCATCGGCATTATTCTGGGTAACCTGTTCCCCAGCTTTAAGAAGATGATGGCACCGGCACTTTCCGCCATCATCGTGCTCGTCTTCTTTGCCATGGGCTCGACCATGACCTTTGGCCAGCTCATTAATGGCGGTCTCCCCGGTATTCTGCTCGGCGTGATCTGCTCGGTGGTCTTTGCAATTCCCGTCATCGCGGTCGATAAGCTCACGGGTGGTACGGGTGTCGCAGGTGCGGCCATTTCGAGCTGCGCCGGAGCCAATGTGGCCACGCCTGCTGCCATGGCAAGCGTCAACGGGGCCATGTACGGCGGCGCCGTGCTCGCGACGGCTACGGCACAGGTTGCAGCCTGCGCAATCGTGACGGCTATTTTGACCCCGCTGGTCACCAGCTGGTGCTACAAGCATTTTGAGGGCCAGGGCAACGGCAATAGCAAGGCAACGACCGACAAGGCCGCCGCAGCCGCCTAATGCCAAGCGGCAATCAAAGCTAAAAACTAGCTACGCCACAGGGCGGCCACGGGGGATCCCGTGGCCGCCCTGCAGTTTCTGTAGGGTCTCTGAGACACTTTACCCTGCTAAAGCTGGCATAACAGCTAGAGCGAACGTCGTACAAAGGCAAGGAAAAATAACATACAAATCGGTGAACGGTAGTTGTTCGCGCGCGCATTTCCTGCGGGTTTGTAAAAAACGCCCTTATGATATAAAAAAAGAAACATATAACAGCCCTGATGAAGGGGGTGGCTATGTTATCCTTCTCAAACGGGTGAAATCTTGGGTTTTGGGTTGCAGTTCCAAGGTGGACAAACGTTTTCCCTACACCAACGTGTAGTGAAGAACGGAAGAAGCCGGTAGTGCAAGCCGATAATTCAAGAATTCAATAAGCAGCGGTGTGAGAGAGCGCCGCATTACACGTAACTAGGAGCGTGGTTACACAATGCAGGAGGCATGGGAAGGCTTCAAGGAAGGCATCTGGACGGGAGAGGTTGACGTCCGAGACTTCATCCAGAAGAACTACACCCCCTACGAGGGCGACGAGTCGTTCCTCGTCGGTCCGACCGAGCGTACCAAGGAGCTGTGGGGCGAGGTTCTCGACCTGCTGCTCAAGGAGCGCGAGCAGGGCGGCGTCCTCGATATGGACACCAAGACCGTCACGGGTATCGTGAGCCACCCCGCTGGCTACATCGATAACGCCCACCGCGAGAAGGAGACCATCGTCGGTCTCCAGACTGACAAGCCGCTCAAGCGCGCGCTGCACGTCAACGGTGGTATCCGCATCGCTTGCCAGGCTGCCAGCCAGCACGGCTACAAGGTCGACGAGAACGTTGTCGAGCGCTACACCTTCGAGCGCAAGACCCACAACGCTGGCGTCTTCGATGTCTACACCCCCGAGATGCGCGCCTGCCGTTCGGCCCACATCATCACCGGTCTGCCCGATGGCTATGGCCGCGGCCGCATCATCGGCGACTACCGTCGTGTTGCCCTGTACGGCGTCGACTACCTGATCAAGGACAAGGAGGCCCAGAAGGCTTCCACCCCGACGGTCATGACCGCCGACAACATCCGCGACCGCGAGGAGCTGCAGGAGCAGATCCGCGCCCTCGGCGAGCTCAAGATGATGGCCGAGACCTATGGTTTCGATATTTCCAACCCTGCTACCAACACGCAGGAGGCCATCCAGTGGATGTACTTCGCCTACCTCGCTGCCGTCAAGGAGCAGAACGGCGCTGCCATGTCCATCGGCCGTACCTCTACGTTCATCGACATCTACGCTGAGCGCGACCTTGCCAACGGCACCTTCACCGAGGAGCAGATCCAGGAGTTCGTGGATCACTTCATCATGAAGCTCCGCATGGTCAAGTTTGCCCGTACCCCCGAGTACCAGGCCCTGTTCACCGGCGATCCGCAGTGGGTCACCGAGTCCATCGGCGGCATGGGTGTTGACGGCCGTACGCTCGTTACCAAGATGAGCTACCGCTACCTGCACACGCTCGAGAACATGGGCACCAGCCCCGAGCCCAACATGACCGTTCTGTGGTCGACCCGTCTGCCCGAGAACTTCAAGAAGTTCTGCGCCAAGACTTCCGTCGCCAGCTCCTCGATCCAGTACGAGAACGACGACCTCATGCGCGTCTATCACGGCGACGATTACGGCATTGCCTGCTGCGTGTCCTCCATGCGCATCGGCAAGGAGATGCAGTTCTTCGGCGCCCGCGCCAACCTGGCCAAGTGCCTGCTGTACGCACTCAACGGCGGTGTTGACGAGGTCTCCAAGAAGCAGGTCGGCCCCAAGTACCGCGCCGTCGAGGGCGATACGCTCGATTACGACGACGTTGTGGCCAAGTACAACGACATGATGAAGTGGCTCGCTGGCGTGTACGTCAACTCGCTGAACATCATTCACTACATGCACGACAAGTATTGCTACGAGCGTATCCAGATGGCTCTGCACGACAAGCACGTGCACCGCTGGTTCGCTACGGGCATCGCTGGCCTTTCCGTCGTGGCTGACTCTCTGTCCGCCATCAAGTACGCCAAGGTCCACCCCGTCCGTGACGAGAACGGCATCATCGTCGACTTCGAGACCGAGGGCGAGTTCCCCAAGTACGGTAACGACGACGACCGAGTCGACCAGATCGCTCACGACGTTGTGCATCAGTTCATGGAGTACATCCGCATGAACGACACCTACCGCAACTCCGTGCCCACGACCTCGGTTCTGACCATCACCTCCAACGTCGTGTACGGTAAGAAGACCGGCTCCACGCCCGATGGCCGCAAGGCTGGCCAGCCGTTCGCCCCGGGTGCTAACCCCATGCACAAGCGCGATAGCCACGGCGCCATCGCTTCGCTGTCTTCGGTTTCTAAGCTCCCGTTCCGTGATGCTCAGGACGGCATCTCCAACACCTTCTCCATTATCCCGAGTGCGCTCGGCAAGGAGGACCAGGTGTTCTTTGGCGATATCGACCTTGATCAGCTGGGCGAGTAACTATTGTTAGTGCTATACTAACAATAACGATTACTGATTAGCGCGCCGGTTTCGGCCGGCGCCTATTAATCGAAGGAGACACATTATGAAGGTTTCTGAAGTTTCTGAGACCCAGGCCGATAACCTGGTCCACATGCTCGACGCTTACGCCGAGAAGGGTGGCCACCACCTGAACATCAACGTCTTCAACCGTGAGACGCTGCTCGACGCTCAAGCTCACCCCGAGAAGTATCCGCAGCTGACCATCCGCGTTTCCGGCTATGCCGTGAACTTCCACACGCTCACCAAGGAGCAGCAGGACGAGGTCATTGCGCGTACCTTCCACGACAAGTTCTAAAGGGGTTTAACTCCCGCAGGATCGCCGGGGCTGTTTGGGCTACCTCCCAAAACGTCCTCGGAC
>CABQMC010000032.1 GCA_902465115.1 uncultured Collinsella sp. | reverse complement strand
CAGCCAGAAATGGGTGACGGAGGACGGCGCCAGCGGCAGACTGCTGAAAAATGTGGGCACGGGGGCATATCTCTCCTACCAGAACGATACGCTGGTGATGGCGGCTCCCACCGAGGAGGCGCCCGCCTCCGCCTGGTACCTGTCCCCCGTGACGGCCAGCGCGGCGGGCATGGTCTCGTGGCTTGCCGTCGAGCGCGTGCACACTGGTCGCCCCACGCTGGTGGGCGCCAACACCGGTCTGGTTGCGGGACTTGTGGTGGTCACGCCCGGCGCGGGCTTTGTCGAGCCGTGGGCAGCGCTGGTTATGGGCCTGATCGTATCGCCCGTCTGCTACCTGGCCATCAGCCATCTTAAGACCAAGTTTGGCTACGACGACGCACTCGACGCGTTCGGTTGCCATGGTATCGGCGGCATCCTGGGCGGCGTGCTCACGGGCCTGTTCTGCGTGCCGGAGCTCTCGTGGACCGGTAAGGGCGGCCTGTTCTACACGGGCGACGTGTCGCTGCTCGTTTCGCAGATTCTGGGCATTGTGGTGACGGTCGCTATTGTGCTGGTGCTCGATTTGGTAATCGCCGCGGTGGTCAAGGCACTGTTCCACGGCAGTCTGCGTGTGGACGAGGCCGATGAGGCGCTGGGCCTGGATGCGAGTCAGCACGGCGAGAGCGCCTACCCTTCGTTCTCCGGACTCGATTAGCAGCTTCCCCAAGCACCGCACCTCGGCCTTCAATCGTCGTTTGCGTACCTTAAGTACGCGGCACTCCTCTTTCAGGCCGATCTGCGGCACTTGGGAAACCTGCTAAGACCTGTTAGTTGCACTTATCTGATCTACAAGGTTGGTCTGTGGCACCTGGAAACCCCGTGCCATGTGAGGGACAATTCATTTCTTTTTTTGAAGAGAGGAATTCACTATGAAGAAGATTACGGCGATCGTTCGTGCCGAGAAGCTTGAGGTTCTTAAAGACGCTCTGTTTGCTGCCGATGTTCGTGGCATGACTATCAACCAGGTGCAGGGCTGCGGCGCACAGCATGGCTGGAAGGAATACGTGCGCGGCAACGAGTTGCTTGTCAACACGATTCCTAAGGTGCAGTTCACGCTCATTTGCGCCGATGAGCATGTCGACGGCATTGTCGACATTATCTGCAGCGCCGCTCGCACCGGTGCCGTCGGCGACGGCAAGATCTGGGTCGAGCCGGTCGAGGAAGTTATTCGCATACGTACTGGCGAACACGGTCCCGCCGCGGTGTAGAATCGACCGTCTACCATCCGCAACGTTAAAATGCTGCAATGAGGCACAAGACTTGCGTTGTGGATGGACGGATTATGGGTCGTAATAAATATCCCGAGGAGACTGTCGCGAAGATTCTCGACGCGGCGCTGGAGCTATTCTGCGTACAGGGTTATGAGGGGACGAGCATTCAAGACATCGTCGACCGCCTCGATGGCATGACCAAGGGTGCTGTCTATCATCACTTTAAGAGCAAAGAGGAGATTTTCAACGCCGCATTTGATCGGGCAACGGCTCCGATTGCTGAGCACCGTCGCGCGACACTCGGTGCTGGCAATATGACGGGAGCTCAAAAGCTCAAACGACTTTATGCGCCCGAGTCCGTCGTTCCGCAAATCGAGCTATGGACTCGCATGCATCCTGCGGCAGATCCGGTAAAAAGCTCGCGGCTGCTGGCGATGCAGTACCAAGGTTCGTTTGACGAGTCGGCCGATGGCAATCTCTTGCCAGTAATCGAGGAGGGCATCGCCGACGGCTCCATTGCGTGCGAATGCCCGCGCGAAGCAGCGGAGGCCGTATCGTTGTTAGCGAATCTTTGGCTGCTGCCATTGTTCCGTCCGCTCGAGCCCAAGGAGCGAATGCTTGCTCGCGCACAATGTTTGGCGCAGATGGCGGCCGCGGTGGGGCTTGATTTGGGTAATGAAGTGCTCCAGACAACGGCCCAGATTTGGGACGTATGGAACCGTGCCGGGTGGTAATATAGATACCAACGGTATGTAATTGATTTGTGAGGGTAGCCACGGCTGCCCTTTTCAAGTCATTAAATACATACTAACAGTATGTATTTGGGGGCAGGCTTATGGCTGGGATGCGAAGAATTAGCGTTTCATTGGCGCCAAAAACAGTGCGATCTATCAGGCTATTTGGTCTTCTTGTTGCACAGCTGTGTGCGTATTCGATGCTGTCGGCACTGTGCTTTGCGTGCCCGCTTTACTTGTTCGATTGCAGCGGCTCCTCAACGTTATATGGCGCCGTCGCGGCGATAGCGTTCATACCGGGCGTGCTCGCGACTCCGGTTGGCGGGATTTTGGCGGATCGGGGAAGACGTCGCGGGGTTCTTGTGGTACTCGGCATTGTTCTGATGGCTGCATCACTGCTGTTTATCCCCATGAAGCGTTCGCTGCCTCTTGCGGTTGTCGTGGCAGCAATGCTTTGCGTCCAATATGGCATCCAATCGCTGCTGAAACCGATGCTTCAAATTGAGGCGGTGTGCATGACGGGCCAAGAAAAGGTTGAGCGTGCCACTGCGTTGGTCTCGCAGATAATCATGATGAGCAATATCTTGGGGCCTGTAGTCGGGACGGCAGTCTATGGGTGCTTTGGTATCGATACTCTATGCGAAACCGCGGCGTTGACGTTTACGATTTCAGCCCTGCTGTTCGGGGGCGCACTCAAGCAAAATGCCTCATCTGAAACGATGGGAGACGGCGCGACTCGTACGACACGCCGAAACGATTTTCGGGAGTTGATTCGGTACCTGTCTCAAAACTCATCATTGCTCGTTGTGTTTTTGATTGCGGCTATTTTGAACCTTGCGTTAGTTGGGTTAACGATTGGTGCTCCCGTTATTGTTGCAAAGCATCTCGGAATGCAGTCATCCTTTGTTGGGATTATTGAGGTGGCTATGGGCTTAGGTGGTCTTGTCGGCAGTGGTTTGGTCGGTATTTGGCCGCATCGTTTTTCCTTCAAGGGCATATGTCAATATGTTGCGATGATCTGTTTAGGAGTCGTACCGATTATTGTCACGCTACTGTTCGGCACAGATGTATGGGTGTTCACCGTGTTTGCGGTTGGTTCGGCATGGGTCATGGTGTGGGCAGCCATTGCGTCGGTTGAAATCATCGCGTTTGTTCAACGGGCAGCGCCGACTGAGCTCTGCGGAAAAGTGCTTTCGGTCGTTTACATGGTCCTTTCCTGCGCAACACCTATCGGCCAATTGACGTACGGGGTTGCATATGATCGATGGACACCGGCGATTGTATTCGCAGGCATGCTGGCGGTGTTGACGTTGACGACGGTGCTGTTTTATCGGCTGAAAAGTCGCTTGTGGCGATTGTCTTAACGCACTGGGGCACCGTGAATTTGTGGAGGCGGTGGTACGCCGCGCCGGGACGGCATTGTTTGGGCACGCCTCTCCTTCGTCTACAATATCGTGCAGACGAAGGAGAGGCGTGCCCATGATCAAGATGTTTGCGAGTGACTTAGACGGAACGCTGCTGAACGCCCTGCACGAGGCAGACGGGACCATCCGCCGCGCCATTCGCGAGCTGACCGAGGCTGGCCTGCATGTGGTTCCCGCGACCGGGCGCTCGACGTTGCCAATCGGCGAGCATGGCTTTACGGGGCTGGCGCTTGACGCCTGCTGCTCCAATGGGTCCATCGTGCGCGACTGCCATGGCGAGGTGCTCAAGACCTGGACCATCGATCCGCAGGTTACCGAGGAGCTGCTCAAGGCATTCCCGGACATTTGCTTTGATTGCTCCACACCCGATGGCATGTTCTCGAGCGGTTCGTTCGAGATGCATCAGGCGGGCTTTAAAAAGGACAGCCCTATCAAGCGCATCGTGATGCGCGGCATGCGCGCGCGTGGCGGCTATCACGAGGAACAGTATTTCGACCAGTCGATCGGTGACATCCTTCGCCACGATGTGTGCAAGATCAACTGCCGCGTGACCTCGCCCGAGCTGGAGCGCGACCTTAAGGCATATTTGGCCGAGCGATCGGACCGCGTGGTCAACGCGCCGTTCGATCCGGTGATGTTCGAGATCACGGACGTGGCGTGCAACAAGGGCGAGAGTGTGTCCTGGCTGGCGGGCTACTACGGCATTGCCGAGGACGCGGTCTACGGCGACGGCGGCAACGACATTGCCATGCTCAAACGTTTCCGCCACAGCTACGCGACCAAAAACGGCAGCGATGCCGCCAAGGCCGCCGCGAGTGCAACTATCGGCAGTTGCATGGTTCATGCCGTCCCCAAACACATGCTCGCCACCATGCGCAAGCAAAACTCCCGCACCGTCATCGAATAATGTGACAAAGGGATAGCCCCTTTGTCACAGGTGACGCTGGTCTCTTGAAATACGAACAAACATTCGCATACCTAACTGCGCTTTGATAGAATTGATACTGTTGACGGCAGTTCCATGTGCCGGGCAACGCCCTCCATCTGATGGGAGGTGATGCCCATGACCGATCTGATTGATTTTGTGAGACTTCTGACCGCTTTGGTCTCGTTCTTCACAGCGCTCGTCGGGCTTTCCGAGGCACTCAAGCAACGTTCGAAGCAACGTAAAAGGGGTCGCCGCCGCTAAGGCGTTGACCCCTTAATCCAAGCAACGGCGCTGCCCAGCTTTCCAGAACTTGGGCTGCCGTCGACACTATTCTACCCACGAATGACATTTTGGACAATCGGTAATGCCGCTCTAAAAGCCTGGCACAACCGGCACAACCTAGGCGGTCGCTGGATGTGACAAAGAGGCTGCCCCTTCGTCACATCCTAAATATTGCCTTTACGTGTTGATACACACGGTGTGCAATAATACTCGCACTGTGCAATAGCGCACAGACTGAGTAACAAGGAGGACGCTTGTCCCAGCTCGAAAAATGCGACCGCCGGTCCCTTCGCTCGCAGCGTGCCCTTCGCCAGGCACTTGCCAGCGAGCTTGCCGAAAGCGGCGACCTTTCGCGCATTAATGTCGCGTCGCTCACCGAGCGCGCTGGCCTTACGCGCCGCACGTTCTATTCGCACTACCGCGATATCCCCGACTTTATCAATCAAATCGAGGACGGCTTGCTGGCCGAGATCCGTGAGCGCATTGAGCTCATCACCGCAGCTCAGCTGCCCGATCTCTATCACAACATCGATGAGCTCGAGCCGGCACCCGGTTCGGTTGAGTTGCTGCGCTACCTTGCGGCCAACCGCGATTTAATCGGATCGCTGCTGGGCCCGGGCGGCGACCCCGCCTTTATTAAAAAGATCATCGATACCGCACGCGAGGCCGTGGTGCCGCGTGCACAGACGGGCATTTTGGGCCTGGCGCTGGGCACGTTCTTTGACTACTACGTTACCTACGTCGTGAGCGCCGAGGTCGGCATGATTCAGCGCTGGTTTGAGCGCGGGCTCACCGAATCGCCCGAGGCCATGGCGCGCATTATGACGGTGCTCGCTTTTGTGCGCCCTGGTGATCTGTATGGCCAACCCATCGATATCAACGTGCCGGAATACGGCATGAAGCTATTGAACCTGCAGCTCGAGGACGCGGTCGACACCACCGCAACCGTCGAGTCCAACAACTAAGAGGAGAGACAATGAGCAAACTCGTCGAGGGCATTAAAGACCGTGTGGTCGCTGCCGCACGCCCGCCGTGGTGGACGCCGCGCAGAAGGCCGCGACTGCCGCTGCCGAGAAGGTCGCCGAGGCGGTTGCCGAGGCCAAGAACGCGGCAGGGGAGACGTCCATCGCTAGCGAGCCCGCCACCGCCGCTGAGCCCGTAGCCGTCACCGCCGCCCACGCCCCCGAAGGCGCGATCTTCAACCCCGAGAACGCTCGTGGCAACCTGCACTTGGGCATCGACGTGGGTTCCACCACCGTTAAGCTCGCCGTGCTCAACGACGACAACCAGATCGTCTATGCCAAGTACCAGCGCCACCACACCGACGTCCGCGCCTGCGCTCGCGACCTGTTCGAGGGTGCTGCGACCGTGCTGCCGACGGCCCAGATGACCTGCGCCATTACCGGCTCGGGCGGCCTGCTGCTGTCCCAATGGCTCGACCTGGAGTTTGTCCAGGAGGTCATCGCCAGCAAGCGTGCCGTCGAGACCCTTATCCCGGCCACCGATGTCGCCATCGAGCTGGGCGGCGAGGACGCCAAGATCATCTACTTCGACAACGGCATCGAGCAGCGCATGAACGGCACCTGCGCCGGCGGCACTGGCGCGTTCATCGACCAGATGGCCACTCTGCTGCACACCGACGCCAGCGGCCTCAACGAGCTCGCGGCCAACGCCACCACCATCTATCCAATCGCCAGCCGCTGCGGCGTCTTTGCCAAGACCGACGTCCAGCCGCTGCTCAACGAAGGCGCCCGCCCCGAGGACGTGGCGGCCTCCATCTTCCAGGCTGTCGTGACCCAGACTATCTCGGGCCTGGCGTGCGGCCGTCCCATCCGCGGCAACGTCGCCTTCCTGGGCGGCCCGCTGCAGTACCTCTCCGAGCTGCGCCACCGCTTCTACCTTACGCTCAACCTGGACGAGGAGCACCGCATTGTGCCCCAAAACGCTCACCTGTTTGTGGCGAGCGGCGCCGCCATGGCGCATGAGTCCAACAAGCTCAGCACGTTCCCGCAGCTCATCGAGGCTATCGATGCCCTGGGTGACACACAGGGTGCCGAGGTCGAGCGCCTGGATCCGCTCTTTGCCACCGACGAGGACTTCGCCGAGTTCAAAACCCGCCACGACCAGGAAGTCGTCCCCAAGGGCAAGCTCGACGGCTACACCGGCCGCGTGTTCATTGGCATCGACGCCGGTTCCACCACCATGAAGGCCGCGCTCGTGGGCGAGGACGGCCAGCTGTTGCACACCTGGTACGGCAACAACAACGGCGACATCCTGGGCACGGCCAAGGTCATCATGGCCGATTTCTACAACCATATCCCTGCAGGCTGCACCATCGGCCACGTGACCACCACGGGCTACGGCGAGGCGCTGCTCATCGAGGCCCTCAAGGCCGACTCCGGCGAGATCGAGACCGTCGCGCACCTGCGTGGCGCCAAGGCATTCCTGCCCGGCGTGGAGTTCATTCTGGACATCGGCGGCCAGGACATGAAGTGCCTGCGCGTCAAGGACGGCGTTATCGAGCACATCATGCTCAACGAGGCCTGCTCGTCGGGTTGCGGTAGCTTTATCGAGAGCTTCGCCGTCTCTATGAACATGGACGTGCGCGCGTTCGCCGACGCCGCCATCCATGCCAAGGCCCCGGTCGACCTGGGCAGTCGCTGCACGGTCTTTATGAACTCGCGCGTCAAGCAGGCGCAAAAGGAAGGCGCCACGGTGGGCGACATTGCGGCCGGCCTGTCCTATTCCGTCATCAAGAACGCCTTGTTCAAGGTCATTAAGCTGCGCGACCCCAAGGAGATCGGCAGCCAGGTGATCGTTCAGGGCGGCACCTTTATGTCCGATGCCACGCTGCGCGCGTTTGAGCAGCTCACCGGCGTTCATGCCGTGCGTCCCGACATCGCCGGCTGCATGGGCGCCTATGGTGCGGCCCTGCTCGCCCGCGATCGCGCCGGTGCCGATGGCACCTCGACCATCCTTTCGGCTGAGGACATCGCGCACCTTACCGTGACGCAAAAGCATGTCCGCTGCGGTCGCTGCTCCAACAACTGCCAACTCACCGTCAACGACTTTGGCGGCGGCAGGCGCTTCATTACCGGCAACCGCTGCGAGAAGGGCGCCGGCCACAAAAAGCAAAAGACCGAGGCCCCCAACCTCTTCAAAAAGAAAAACGAGCTGCTCTTTGACCGCGAGGTGCTGAGCCCCGACGAGGCCCCGCGTGGTACCGTCGGCATCCCGCGCGCGCTCAACATGTACGAGAACTACCCCTTCTGGCATGCGTTCTTTACGCGCTTGGGCTTTAGCGTGCAGCTGTCCGACCAGTCGAGCAAGAAGACCTACCAGGCGGGCATCGAGTCCATGCCGTCCGAGAGCGTGTGCTATCCGGCCAAGATGAGCCACGGCCATGTGATGAACCTTATCGACCGCGATGTCGACTTTATCTGGATGCCGTGCGTGCGCTGGGAGCGCAAGGAGGATCCGACCGCTGGCAACTGCTATAACTGCCCCATCGTCATGAGCTACCCCACGGCGCTGGCGCTCAATATTGACGAGATTCGCGAGCAGAACATCGAGTTCCTGTACCCGTTTGTGCCCTATCACGATAAGACCGAGCTCAAGCGCCGCCTGTACCAGGTGCTCGCCGTCGACCGCGTGGCCGATGCGCAAGCCGGTCGCGGTCGCGTGCGCGGTCCCAAGATCACGCGCTCCGAGGTCGATGCCGCCGTCAACGCTGCCTTTGAGGCCGACGCGCGTTTCCACGAGGATATCCAGACCATGGGCGAGGAGGCCCTTAAGTGGGTCGAGGACCACGGCGGCCACGGCATCGTACTCGCCGGCCGTCCTTACCATAACGACCCCGAGATCAATCACGCCCTGCCCGAGCTTATCTCGAGCTTTGGCTTTGCGGTCTTTACCGAGGATTCGCTTGCGCACCTGGTGAAGCCCGAGCGTCCGATTCGCGTCGTCGACCAGTGGATGTACCACAGCCGCCTGTACGCCGTCGCCCGTTTTGTGACGATGCGCAACGACCTGGACCTGATCCAGCTCAACTCCTTCGGCTGCGGCCTGGACGCCCTGACCACCGACCAGGTGCAGGAGATTCTGGAAGCCAGCGGCAAGATCTACACCGTGCTCAAGATCGACGAGGTATCCAACCTGGGTGCCGCGCGCATTCGCATCCGCTCGCTCATGGCCGCGCTTAAGGACCAGGAGGCCGAACGCCTGGCCGAGGCCACGGCCGCGGGCGAGACTTACGAGCAAGGCGACGCCGCGCCGGTGGCGCCCTCTACGGATGCCCCCGCGTTTGCGAGCCGCAAGTACACGTTCGAGGCGCAGCGCGAGAGTGCTTCGACCGCGTGGCCCAAGGTGCCCTTTACCGAGCAGATGCGCGAGGAGGGCTATACCATCCTGTGCCCGCAGATGGCGCCGATCCACTTTGACCTGGTCAAAGAGGTATTCCGCGGTGCCGGCTACAACCTGGAGCTGCTGCCCTCGACTGACCACGATGCCGTCGAGGCCGGCCTGCGCTACGTGAACAACGACATCTGCTATCCGTCGATCCTGGTGACGGGCCAGATCATGGAGGCCATCGAGAGCGGTCGGTACGACCTGTCCAAGACGGCTGTGGTCATCAGCCAGACCGGCGGCGGCTGCCGTGCCACTAACTACATCGCGCTCATCCGCAAGGCGCTGCGCGAGAGCGGCCACCCCGAGATTCCGGTAATCTCGCTTTCGGCCGTGGCGCTGGGCGAGGACAACCCCGGCTTTAAGGTTACGCCGGCGCTGCTTAAGCAGGCGGTCTACGCGGTGCTCTTTGGCGACGTGATGATGCAGATGCTCTACCGTTGCCGCCCGTACGAGGCCACGCCCGGTGCTGCCAACGCACTCTACGAGGAATACATGGCGCGTGCCCGCAAGCTGGCGCCTAAGTTCAACAGGCACAACTACACCAAGCTGTGCCGCGAAGCCATCCGCGCGTTCGACACCATGCCGCTCGTGGGCGAGGGCACCAAGCCGCGCGTGGGTGTGGTCGGCGAGATCCTGGTCAAGTTCCACCCTACGGCCAACAACCATGTGGTCGACGTGATCGAGCGCGAGGGCTGCGAGGCCGTGGTGCCGGGTCTGCTCGACTTCTTCCTGTACTCCATGAGCAACGCGGAGCTGCAGAAGGACGAGCTGGGAAGCTCTGCCACTACGCGCGCTGGTATGCAGGCGCTCATCAAACTCGTGGACTGGATGCGTACGCCGGTGGAGGAGATGCTCGAAAGGTCCCGCCGCTTTGAGGCTCCCGAGCGCATCGGCACCATGGCCGACAAGGCCCGCACAGTGCTTTCGGTGTGCAACAACATGGGCGAGGGCTGGCTGCTCACGGCCGAGATGCTCGACCTGATCGACCACGGTGCGCCCAACATCATCTGCACGCAGCCCTTCGCGTGCCTGCCCAACCACGTGGTGGGCAAGGCCGTGATCAAGGAGCTGCGCCGTCAGCACCCCGAGAGCAACATCGTTGCAGTGGACTACGACCCCGGTGCGTCTGAGGTCAACCAGCTCAACCGTATTAAGCTCATGATCAGCGTGGCAAAGGAGAACATGCGCGCTGGCAAGGGCTTTAAGCTCGAGAAGGTGGCGCCGCTCGCGATGGACGAGGTCACCGGCCAGATGCGTGCCCATGATGGCTGCGTGAGCTGCGGACCGGCCAGCGAGGAGGCCGTTGCATCGGTCGCCAAGCGTCTGGGACACGGCATTAAGAAGTAGCTGGCCTGCTATGGGCTGGATATGAGACAAACGGGTGGTAGCCGTACCGGCTACCACCCGCTTTTTCTGGACATATGTTGCGTAAATGACCTTGCTACAGCCTTCCGTGGGCTTGTCCGATTTTTGGGCCGGTTCGGGCTTTGAGGACAAGTTGCTGCAGGCCCAAGGCGATTTTTCGCTCAATGCGGGCCAGCACAGTGTGACCTATCTGCCAAACGACGATACGGTAACAACCGGTCGCTACCAGGTACTGCTGTACGACAACAACTTTGGCGCGGCCGAGAGCTATCCCAAGTTCGACTGGGGCCAGCTGGGCGCCGCGGTGGTGACCGACTACAGCAAGGGAACGCATTCGTTTGGGCGCATCTTTACGGTGGACGAGAACGCGCGCACCTACGAGCTCGAGGACCAGGTCGCAGTGCCGTTCTCGGGCTACGTAAGCAGTGCACAGCGCGTCGGCGATTCAGATAGTATGCTCGTGGCATCGGGCCAGGCCAAGACCTTTACCGAGTACGATCGCTATGGACTGCCCATCGCCACCTACGAGATGGAAGCCGAGAAGTACATCTACCGCGTGTACAAGTACGAGCTGTAGCGCTGCGCTTGGCTGTGCCTGCGCCCCGCGGCTGCGCTCTCGTGCCGGGCCCACCTCGCGTCCCGCATCACTTTACGTCAAACTCCACACGATCGAGCTCGGGCACATTGAGGTCGATGAGTTTGCGGGCGACACGGCGGTCGTGCGCCCCAAGCGCCTCGCCTGTCGTCACATGGGCGACGATTTCGCGCTCGACGATGCCTTCTTCGTCCCCTTCGGTGGCCGAGGTCTCGACGGCGACGGTGTAATCCTTAAAGCCCGGCAGCACCGCGGCAAGCTCGCGCGTGGTCTCGGTGACGCCGTAGCCGTCCTGCACGCCGGCCTGCGCCGATCCAATGGAGCCTGCGGTCATAACGATGCAGGGGATGGCAAAGATGACCGTTCCCACGATGATGCGGCGGCGCACTTTGCGTGACAGCTCGTTGACCTCGGCGTTTTCCTTGGCGGTCACAATGCCGTCGCCGTTCAGGTCGCGCTTGAGCGGCACGCGCAAAAGAAGCAGCACGGCTTCGGCAGCCAGTGCGATAAAGACTACATTGATGCCAAACTCGTAAAGCGCCGAGAGAAACAGCGACC
>CABQMC010000031.1 GCA_902465115.1 uncultured Collinsella sp. | reverse complement strand
CACCTCGCGGCTGTAGGCGCGGTTGGGGTGCGTCGCCAAAAAGCTCAGCAGCGAGTACTCCATCAGCGTCAGGTCGATGGGCTCATCGTCGAGCGTCACCTGGTAGGTAGCCAGGTTGATCTCGAGGTTATCGATGTTGAGCACATCGTCGGCGGTGACGGTCTCCTCCTCGCCCATCAGGCGCTGCGCGCGAGCCTTGAGCTCGTTGGGCGTCGCCGTGGGACATACAAAGTCGGCATGCGCGTGATTCGGCAGACGCAGGGTACCGAGCGCCTCGTCGTCGACGACCACCAACATGGGGACGCCGCCGCGGTCGTCGAGCCATTTGGCAATCTGATCGATGCGGTCGCTGCGGATGCCATCGGAATCGAGGATCAGCAGGTCAAAGTCGTGCGCCGCAGTCGGCGAATCGGGGGTGGCCAGGCTCACCTCGACACCCAGGGTGGTCGTCAAGCTGCGGGCAAACTCGTGGAAGCGCGTCGTGCGCGCCATGAACAGGGCACTCTTTTCGGACATATCGGCCTCCAAAGAAATGAGCTCAATCGTACTGGAACAAGCCAGCGCGATTAGGAGTTCGCCAGGTAGTGCTTGATCTCCCACTCGGTGATCGTGGACTCAAACTTATGCCACTCGTCGCGCTTCTTTTTGAGGAAGAAGCTGTGGATGTGCTCGCCGAGGGCATCCTTCATAAACTGCGAGTCCTCAAACACGTCAAGCGCCTCTTTGAGCGAGCGCGGCAGCGGCGTGTAGCCGGCCTCGACCATCTGACGGTCGGTAAGCTTGAGCGTCTCGGCCGTTGCCTCGGGCGGGAGCTCCAGCTTGCGCTCAATGCCGTCCAGACCAGCCGCCAGCGTGACGGCGTTGACCAGGTACGGGTTGGCCATGGGGTCGGGGCTGCGAAGCTCGATGCGCGTGGACAGCTGCTTGCCGGGCTTGTAGACCGGAATGCGGACCATGCTCGCGCGGTTGCGCAGGCCCCACGTGGCGTACTGCGGCACGGAGTCGCCGCCTGTGGTGATGCGCTTGTACGAGTTGACCGTTGGGTTGGTGATGGCGCTGATCTCGCGCGCGTGCGCCAGGATGCCGGCCATGTAGTGCTTGGCGATGTCAGAGAGGTGGTACTTCTCGTCGTCCTCGCCCCAAAAGACATTGTTGCCGTCGTGGTCGAACAGCGACTGGCACAGGAACATGGCGCTGCCGTCCTCGCCTGCCAACGGCTTGGGCATAAAGGATGCGTGGCAACCGCTCTCGTAGGCCTGCTGCTTAATGATGAGTTTGGCCGTGGTGATGGCGTCGGACATGCTCAGGGCCTCGGCATGGCGCAGGCTCATGCCGTGCTGCGAGCGGCCGGCGGCGTGGAAAGTGTACTCCACCGGCACGGACATCTTCTCGAGCGTGAGGACCGTGTTGCGGCGCAGGTCGCGAGCGGCATCGCTCACCGAAAGATCGAAGTAGCCCACGTTATCGAGCGGCTCGGGGGTGTGCTCGTCGGGGAAGTAGTAATACTCCAGCTCGGCGCCCACGTTGAGCAGATAGCCAGCCTTCTCGGCCTTGCGGAACATGCGGCGCAGGGCATCGCGCGGGTCGCCGGCAAACGGCTTGCGATCGGGAGTGCACACGTCGCAGAACACGCGGGCGACGCCGTTGTGGCTCGGGCGCCACGGCAGGATCTGGAAGGTCGAAGCATCGGGAAACGCCAGCATGTCGGCTTCCTCGGGCGTAGCAAAGCCCTCGATGGCGGAGCCGTCAAAGCCAATACCCTCCTCAAAAGCGACCTCGAGGTCCTCGGGGCTGATGGCAAAGTTCTTGAGGCGGCCGAGAATGTCGACAAACCACAGACGCACAAAGCGGATGTCACGCTGCTCTACGGAGCGGAGTACGTAATCGATGTTCTGCTGGTTCATGTCGCTCCCCTTTCTTTCGGGCGGGTTTCGACTGGTCTATATCGCAGATACTATCGCAGAAAAATGTTTCCGCAGGGTTAAAGCGTATCAAGCGCTCAAAAAACGTGCGCGAACAGGCCATTGCGAACGAGCGGTTAGCGCGAGGTTGATGCGCGGTGTTCGATGTGGCCGGGGATCTCGATGCGTTTGGGCGCCAGCTTTGCGGCCTCGCCCACGGTGGTGGTAACGACGTCGATGCGCTCGGAAAGGCGCTCGACTACGCGCTCGGCAATGGTGAGGGTGTCCTGCGCGGCCGTGGTGACGCCGCCAAAGAGCACATGGTTCCAGGGGTAGTCGTCAAACGTCGCGATCTTGAGCCCCGCCGGCAGCGAGGGACCAAGCTGCGCCAGCGCCTCGGTCAGACGCAGGAAAACCAGGCCGTTGACGGCGATAAGGCCGAGCCTTTTGCCCGCGTAGTCGCGGATGGTCTTGTCCAAACGGCCAACGCCCGTGGCGCCACCGTCGGCCAGGGTGACGACCTCGCCCGCAAGGCCGCGGCGCGAAAGCTCGTCGGCAAAGGCCTCGGCGCGCTCTCGACGCACGGGGCTATCGTCGCTTGCCTCGGTGAGCAGGCACAGACGCTCGCTGCCCGCAGCTGCCAAGGCGTCTACCAAGCCGGCGACCAGCTCACGGTTGTTAGATGTCACCAGGTCAACACCGCCGTCGGCAACGTCGCGGTCGAGCAGCACGACGGGCAGACGTCCCGCTGCCGCGGCGATCGCCTCGTCATTGCCTCCGCAGGTGTTGACGACCAGGCCGTCCACGCCGGCATCGATAAGTCTGGTGAGCGACTCCGCTTCCTTAGCGGGGTCGTTGCCGCTAATGGCCGTCATGAGCGAGCAGCCGCGCGCCGCGGCGCTGGCGGAAAGGCCCTCGAGCATGGCGCTCGAGAACGGGTTGGCGATGTCAGCCAGAATCACACCGATGAGGTTCGTACGCGAGCTGCGCAGATTGCGCGCGGCGGCACGTGGGCGATAGCCGGTGCGCTCGATAACTGCCGCGATGCGAGCACGGGTCTCCTCGGTCATTTGCCCGGGGCGGTTGTTGAGATAGCGCGAGACCGTGGCCGGGCTCACGCCCGCCTCGGCGGCAATGTCCTTGATTCTCATCTGCGCCATAGCGCACCCCGTTTCCCAATGTCGGCAGTCTGAGCCATTTTAGACATTTTTTAAAAATCTCGGTTGCAAAACGCTGTAGGTGAGTATACTACAACTCGAAACGAAACCGATTTCGTAAACCGATTTCGGCGAGCGTTGGCACACAGGTGCAAAGACGCACCCTACCGTCTTGGCACCTGCGTGCCAACGCCATATCAAAGGTGTACGCACGAGTAAAAGGAGCTGCGCGACCATGGGTAAAACGGTTCTTACCTTCGGCGAGATCATGATGAGACTCTCGCCCAAAGACCACCTGCGTATTGAGCAGGCAACCGAGTTTGACGTCCGCTACGGCGGCGCCGAGGCCAACACTGCGCTTTCCCTGGCCTACCAGGGCGACAAGGCCGCTTACGTCTCCGTTGTCCCGGCCAACCGTCTGGGCGAGTGCGCCCTGCGTTCGCTGAAGGCCTACGACGTCGACACCACGCGCGTCGTGCGTCAGGGCGACCGCCTTGGCTCCTATGTGTTTGAGGTCGGTGCCTCGCAGCGCGGCAACGGTTGCGTCTACGACCGCAAGTACTCTGCCATCAACATGGCCAAGCGCGACGTCTTTGACTGGGACGAGATCCTCAAGGGCATCGATGTCTTCTATTTCTCCGGCGTGACCCCCGCCGTCTCCGATGAGATGGCTGCCGCCTGCAAGGATGCCCTCACTGCCTGCCGCGCCAAGGGCATCACGACCGTGTGCGACGTGAACTATCGCGGCAAGATGTGGTCGCCCGAGAAGTCGCAGGCCACCATGAAGGAGCTCCTGCCGCTCGTCGACATCTGCATCGCCAACGACGAGGACGCACCCGCCGGCCTCGGCATGACCTGCGTCTCCGGCTCCCTTGCCCACGGCATCGAGGAGCGCGACACCTATGTCGAGATGGCCCGTCAGATCTGCGCCGAGTACGGCTGCAAGAAGGTCGCTTCGGTCGTCCGCAACATCTCCTGCGTCGAGCGCTCCATCTGGATGGGCATGCTCTATGACGCCGAGAGCGGCGAGCACTGGTTCTCCCCTGCTCACGATGTGCACGTGCTTGAGGGTGTTGCCGCCGGCGACGCTTTCAACGCCGGCCTGGTCCACGCCCTCATCAACGACTTTGACCCGCAGGATGCCGTCAACTACGCGATTGCAGCCTCGATCCTCAAGCTCACTATCAAGGGCGATTCCAACTTGGTGACCGCAGACGAGATCGCAGCCGCGGCATCCGCCGCCGACGGTGGCACCCGCGTCGCCCGTTAATTCGTTCCCCATTCCGCGGGCCGCAGCTTTCCAATCCCATACCCCTGCGGTCCGCTCCCTGATTCCTCCGGCCGGGCAAAACCACCAGTCCCATTCCGGTTTTGCCTGGCATTCCCTACATGACTGGTCGAGCAGCCGGTTTTGGAATTGCTTGAACCCCAAGCAGTGCCTCCGATAACCAATCCAAAATCGGCTCCTGACCAGCACATTTGGCAATCACGCGCCCATGCGCGCCACACATCGAAAGGAACATCATGTTCGATCAGTTCTACACCACGCTTGAGTCCCTGGGCATCGTGCCGGTCGTTGTGCTCGACAAGGTCGAGGACGCCGCTCCGCTCGCCCACGCCCTTATGGCAGCTGGCATGAAGTCCGCCGAGGTCACCTTCCGCACCGCCTGCGCCGCCGAGTGCATCGCCGCTATGGCCGAGGCCGAGCCCGAGATGTGCGTTGGCGCCGGCACTGTCCTGACCGTCGAGCAGGTTGAGCAGGCCCGCGCAGCCGGTGCCAAGTTCATCGTCTCCCCGGGTTACAACGAGGATGTCGTGAAGCACTGCATCGACATCGACCTGCCCGTCCTTCCCGGCACCGTGACCCCCTCCGAGGTCACCGCAGCCGAGAACCTGGGCCTCAAGGTCACCAAGTTCTTCCCCGCGTCCCAGTATGGCGGCCTGAACACCATCAAGGCCCTCGCCGCTCCGTTTGTCGGTCACCGCTTTATGCCTACCGGCGGCGTGAGCACCGCCAACGTCGAGGAGTACCTGAGCTCCTCCGCCATCATCGCCTGCGGTGGCACCTGGATGGTCAAGCCGGCCCTGTTTGCCGACGGCGACTTCTCCAAGGTCGAGCAGATCGCCCGCGAGGCCATGGACGTCGTCAAGAAGGTCCGCGGCTAGGTTTAGCTCTCTATCGTGAAAGGGGGCGTGCCCTAAACCTCGCCCCCTTTCTTTTAAAGCGGCTCGGAAGCGCGCCGTTTCCGTCACGAACAAGAACCAAAACCGTCTTGTATGCTGATAGAACGTGACGGAAGCGACACGCCTCCAAGCCGCTTTGCCTACTCGGCTGGCCGTCGCGCTCAACTAAGCCACTTCGACAAAAGCCGAGCCACCAAAACAGCTGCGGTGCCGTCTGGAGGAATGGACCCTTGCTTCCGGTCTTTTCCTCCAAGCGGTGCCGCAGCTTTGTGCCCCGGTTACGCCCCAACGCAGTTGCGGTGAAATAGGGACTGTTTGCGCCACCTAGGCCGCAAAACAGTCCCTATTTCACCGCAACTTATATGGGGATTGATTAGATGAACGAGTCTTTGGACAGCTCAAAATAGTCGGGATGCAAGGCGATAACCGGACCTTGCTCTTCGGGCATCAGGTGCAGGTGTGTCTCTGCCAGATAGCTCGCCGCGTCGGTATCGCCCCTCTTAATGGCCTCGAGAATCCGGCGATGCTGCCGACGAATCGGCTCCCAATCCAGATCCTGCGACACCATACGCAACCAGTTATATCGCTCAAAATGCGTGTTGATGCTCTTCATCCAATCCCACAACATGTGACGACCGGCAATCTCAAAACATGTCTCATGGAACAGGTTATCCAGGTCAAAGAAACGGCGCGTTTCGCCATGGTCGAGTGACTCGGACTCGGTAAGAATCTGCTCGAGCCGCTGCTTTTGCTCGGGCGAGGTGGCCGAACAGCATTTAATTAGCACGCTTCTCTCGAGCTTCTCGCGCAAAAAGCAGGCGTTTTCGGCGCGTTCCATGCTGATCTTAGAGACGTAGGTGCCGCTTTTGGGACGCGTTTCCACCAGCTCCTGCTCACGCAGGCGCACAAAGGATTCGCGAATGGGCGTGCGCCCGATTCCCGTCTCTTTTTCCAGACCAATCGCCGAAAGGCGCGTGCCGGGCTTGAGCTCGGCGTAGATGATCTTGGAGCGCAATGCGTTGTACGCCTGGTCTTGCAGGCTCTGATAATGCTGCTGTTCCATAAAGCCCTCGGATAAGTCCTCGGTTAGTCGAATACCACCATGCAATACTATCGCATCCCCCGCCCCCTCATAAGTTGCGGTGGAATAGTTCCTGTTCAAGGCCTTCAGCAGCAAAAACAGGAACTATTCCACCGCAACTACAGCCAACGAGTTGTTGCAATTAGGTGAACGTTCACCTTTTTATTGTTTTTCTCTTCGCAAATAAAATCCCGTCGTATACTTAGGCTCAAACGAAACCGATTTCGTTGAGCGTGGGCAATATGATGCTAAGACGCACCCTACCATCTTGGCATCTTATCGCCCACGCAATGCCATTTGCTTTCTTCCCGTCTCGTTGGACCTTTAGTCCCATTCCGGCACAGCGAGACACTTCCTAGACGACTGACCGTGGGGCCGGCTTTTCTGCTTTTGCAGCAGTGCCTCCGATAACCCTCTTTTGCCGGCCCGGGTCAGCTTTTTCACACAACCGAAAGGACGGGTAGCAACATGCGACCGCTCATCATCATGCATGGCGAGAACATCGACTGGTGCCATACCGTCATCAGAATGCTGATGTATCTTGTGGGCGTTGCAGTACTGGCACTCGGTATGAGTCTCCAGACGGCATCCGGCCTGGGCGTCGCCGCGCTCACGTGCTTTGCCACAACCCTATCCATGCTCACTGGCAAGACGCTCGGCTTTTGGATCACCGCAACCTACGTCGCCTACATCGTGGCGCAATTAGCCATCTTGCGAAGCGAGTTCCAGCCGCGCATCCTGCTCGAGTTGTTCTTCTCAACGCTGATTGGCGGCTTGACCGACCTCTTCATGGCGGTCAACCCACTGCATCCCACGGCACTCCCCACACAGATTGCGACCATGCTGCTCTCCCTCGCTGTCACCGCATTTGGCGTAAGTCTCGTCGTCAACATGGGCGTTGTCCCCAACGCGCCCGACGGCTTGGTGCAAGTCATTGCCGAAAAGCTTAAACGCCGCTTTGGTGACGTAAAAGTCGTGTTTGACTGCTCACATGTCGCCGCCTCGCTCGCGTTGTCGCTGATCTTTATGTACAACCTGGGCGGCTTTGGCGTCACGACCGCCATCTCGGCACTGTTCCTGGGCCATGTCATCAACGTCGCCAACAAGCTGTTCGCCCAGCGCTTTATCCGCGCGGCATTCGGAAAATAGCACCACCGTAAGAACCCGCGAACAGCGCTATACGTTGCTATATCTCACTATACTTTGCTATATCTTGAGCAAAGGTGGCTCACATGCAAACAAACCCTTTTAAGCCCACAGCAGGTAAAACACCTCCCACGATTATCGGCCGCGAAGATGTACTTGAAGAATTCAGTGAAGGCCTCACCAACGGGCCTGGTGCCCCTGGGCGCCTAATGCGCATAGCCGGCGTCCATGGAACGGGCAAGACGGTCCTCCTTGACGAGTGCTCACGTTTGGCGCAAAGCCGTGGCTGGACGGTCATAAAAGAGGTCGCAACCGAGGGACTTTGCCAGCGCATTCTCGAACAGCTGCAGCCCAAATTCCAGGCCAAACACGCCAGATTTGAGCCCACCGTAGCTGGTATATCCATCGGCAGCATAGATATTGAGCGAATCGGCCCATCGCTACGCGACGCCATGAGACAGACAATATCCAAGAATGGAAATGGCCTGCTCATCACTCTCGACGAGGTTCAAGACGCAGAGCTCGATGAGGTCCGAACGCTCTCCATTGCGATTCAGCAGGTTATCGGCGAAGACCTTGATATCGCCTTTGTTTTTGCTGGGCTGCCTTCGATGATTGAAAGCATCATCAACGGAAAGACACTTACGTTTTTGCGCCGTGCCCTCCCCTTTGACCTGAAGGCTGTGGCAGTAGCCGAAGTGTCGTACTCCCTCGAGGAAACCATTGAAGCGTCTGGCATGGAGTTGCAGCCAGGTATTGCCGGCCAACTTGCCGAGGCAACGCAAGGTTATCCTTTCATGATCCAACTCGTTGGATACTACGCATGGCAGTTGGCGAGACGCGCACATACACCGATTATTGGAGAAGAAGAAGCCGAGCGCGGCATTGCAACGGCACGCGAACGCTTCTGTGCCATGGTGATTGAGCCCGCGCTACAGTGCATTCCGCCCACGTGCATCGCTTATCTGCTGAGCATGGCATCTTTGGGGCAGACGAGCTCGACCAGCATGGTTGCCGATGCCCTAAACAAAACGCCTCAACAGGTGAGTTCCGTCCGCAGCCGCCTGTTAAGAGAATCGATTATCGAGGCTCCCTCGTACGGCAAGGTCTCATTTGCCATCCCCTACATGCGCGACTACCTCTACGAGCACAAAGCCGAACTGGAAGTTGAACTGTAGAAACGGCAACTGCCCTGCAAGACGAAAACCGTTTTCGTACGGATTAAAGCAGACGTAAACGATTTTCGTCTTGATTTGCGTACGGAATTAAGACGTAAATTGCGCTTTCGTACGCTTATTACCAGACGCAAATTGTTTTCGTCCGGCCATGCGTCCCCAATCTAGACGAAAAGAGCCCCGAGCTCGTATTGAACTCGGGGCTCTTTGTGCCGCACATCTATGAGAGGAGAAATTCGATGCGCGCGGGCGCTACTCCATATAGCCACCCTGAATGGCGGAAACTGCATGCTCGGTAAAGAACTTGAGCGTGCCGGAGGTATAGCGATTAGCCTTGGGCTTCCAAGCGGCTCGGCGCTCGGCCAGGACGGCGTCGACCTCAGCCGGCTCCATCTCCTTGCCGGCGATGCCCACGATGGACAGCGAGCGCTCGGGGATGTTGATCTGGATAAGGTCGCCCTCCTCAATCAGGGCAATCGGGCCGCCCACGGCAGCCTCGGGCGAAACGTGACCGATAGCCGGGCCCTTGGAGGCGCCGGAGAAGCGGCCATCGGTGATCAGGGCAATGCTCGCACCCAGCTCGGGATCGCTGGCGATAGCCTCAGTGGTGTAGAACATCTCGGGCATTCCGGAACCCTTGGGACCCTCATAGCGAATGATAACGGCATCGCCGGGCTTGACCTCATGCGTCAGGACGGCGTGAATGGCGTCCTCCTCGCAGTCGAACGGACGTGCCTTAAGCGTGGCCTGGAACATCTCGCGCGGAACGACGGTGTGCTTGACGACGGCACCCTCGGGGGCAAGGTTGCCGTGGAGGATGGCGATAGAGCCGTCGGTACCAAAAGCCTGGTCAAACGGGCGAATAATGTCTTCGCGCTTGAGGTTCCACTTCTCCAAGTAGCGGCCGCACTTCTCGTAGTAGCCGTTGTTCTTAAGGTCCTCGAGGTTTTCGCCGAGGGTCTTGCCGGTGACGGTCATGACATCGAGGTGAAGCATCGACTTGATCTCCTCCATGATGCGCGGCACGCCACCCGCATAGTAGAAGAACTGCGCCGGCCACTCGCCTGCGGGACGGACGTTGAGCAGGTAGTGGGCGCCACGGTGCAGGCGATCGAAGTCGTCGGCGGACATCTCGATGCCAAACTCGCGGGCGATCGCGGGGATGTGCAGCAGCGAGTTGGTGGAACCGGAGATGGCGCCGTGGACCATGATGAGGTTCTCGAAGGACTCCTTGGTCACGATGTCACGCGGACACAGGTTGTGCTCGGAGAGCCACACGGACTGACGGCCGGCCTCGCGCGCAAACTCACGCAGATCGGAGCTGGTTGCGGGCAACAGGGCCGTGCCGGGGAGCATAAGGCCCAGGGCCTCGGCGGTAACCTGCATGGTCGACGCGGTGCCCATAAACGAGCAGGCGCCGCAGCTGGGGCATGCGTTGTGCTTGGCAAACTCAAGCTCCTCGCGGGAAATCTCGCCGCGCTCGTAGCGGGCAGAAATCGCGCCGAGCTGCTCCAGGGTCAGCAGGTCAGGACCGGCATCCATGACGCCGCCGGTAACGACGATGGAGGGGATGTTGATGCGGCCCATGGCCATGAGGTTCGCAGGCAGGCCCTTATCGCAGCTGGCGACAAAGACGCCGGCGTCGAACGGGGTGGCCTTGGCATGAATCTCGATCATGTTGGCGATCATGTCGCGGCTGGGCAGCGAGTAGTTAATGCCGTCGTGGCCCTGGGCCTCGCCGTCGCAGATATCGGTGCAGAAGTAACGGGCACCGTGACCGCCAGCCTCGGCAACGCCGGCACGGACCTCCTCGACCAACTCAAACAGACCGGCAGAACCCGGGTGCGAGTCGCCGAACGTCGACTCGATAATGACCTGCGGCTTGTCCAGATCTTCGATGGACCAGCCAGAGCCCAGACGCAGCGGGTCCATCTCGGGGCTGATGGTGCGAAACTTGCCGGAACGCGGCTGCAGCTTGGCAACCAAGTCGGCTGCCTCCTGCTGAATCTGTGCCTTGATCTTCTCGTCCATAATGCTCTCCTCTTTTGGTTTGAACGGTTGTACCAATCGTTGGTTAATGAATCAGGTGAAATGGGTACCGAGCGATGCACTCGGCGGAAGATGCTTAGCTACGCGAACTAGGCGAAGAACGAAATCACCAGGGCGCAGGCAAGACCCGAAAGGCCGATGAGCGTCTCCATAACGGTCCAGGACTTGAGGGTGGTTTTCTCGTCAATCTCCAGGAACGAGGAGCACATCCAAAAACCGGCATCGTTGACGTGCGAGAGGGCCGTGGCACCGCCGCAGATAGCAAGACAGATGGAGGCACGCATGAGCACCGAAGCGCCGGCGACCGCGGGCATGGCGGCCATAATGCCCGATGCCATGGTCATAGCGACGATGGAGCTGCCAACAGAGGCACGCACCATGACGGCAATCAAAAAGGCAACGACCACCAAAGGTAGCGGTGAAGCCTCGAGCATGGGCCCAATAACCTGGCCCAAGCCGCAGTCCTGCAGCATCCAGCGAATGACGCCGCCGCAAGCGATAACCAGCAAGATCATGCCGACGGGCTTAAGAGAGCGGTCGAGCAAGGCCTTGAGCTCGGCGCCGGAGTAGCCGCGGCGCGCGCCCAGCAGATACATCGCGACGAGCGTGGCGAGCGTCAAAGCGACGAACGGCTTGCCCAGGAAGGCGAGAATCGAGGCGAGCTCGGCGGGCATGGGGATATAAGAAGACAGCGTGCCCAGCAAAATCAGACAAAGCGGCGTGAGCACGATGGCAAGCACCATGCCAAAGGAGGGAAGCTCCTTTTCGTCGCTCGCGCCCTCGGCAGAGGTAAAGTGCTCCGGAACATCGGTAAAGATGCGACCGCCCACGTTGCGACCCCAGATGACGCCGGCGATCGCCATGGCGATGAAGGCGGTAGGGATACCGACGAGGATCATGGTACCCAGGTCGACACCGAGCGTGCCGGCGACCAGAACCGACCCGGCCGATGGCGGCACAAACGCATAGCCAGCGGCAAGTCCCGCGAGCAGCGCGATGCCGTAGTAGAGCGTCGACTTTTTGGTCTGCGATGCCACACTAAACGCAAGTGGGATCAAAACGACCACGCCGGCCTCAAAGAACACCGTAGTGCCGATAACCAGACCGGTAATGCCCAGCGCCCAGCTGGAATGACCCTGCCCAAAGGTATCGATGAAGGTCTGGGCGATCTTCTTGGCGCCGCCGCTCTCCTCAAGAATCT
>CABQMC010000030.1 GCA_902465115.1 uncultured Collinsella sp. | reverse complement strand
AACTCCCACGCCGCCCGCGTGTGCATCTCGGTGCCGGCAGCGCGTTCGGTCTTTGAGCGCGAAGGTGACCCTGACCACGTGCTCATGACCGGCAACCCCGTACGTCGCTCGGTGATCGAGGGCGATCGCGCTCGCGGCCGCAAGGCACTTGGCGTTCCCGAGGACGCTACGCTGCTGCTCGTCTTTGGCGGTTCACTTGGCGCCCAGCACCTCAACGAGCGCGTGGCTTCGCTCAAAAACGAGCTGCTTTCGCGCAAGAACCTCTATGTGTTGCATTCGACGGGTGCCGACGGCTTTGAGGAGACCGAGCGCGCTTTGGCGCTGACGCCCGAGGAGGCGAAGCGTTACCGCGTCCAGCCTTACATCGACAACATGGGCGATATGCTGGCTGCTGCCGATTTGGTGCTCTCGCGTTCGGGCGCATCGAGCGTGGCCGAGATCGCTGCGCTCGCTGTGCCTTCGGTGCTCGTGCCGTACCCGCATGCGACGGCCGACCACCAAACCACCAATGCCCGTTATCTGGTCGGGGCCGGCGTGCTCTGCGCCGATGCCGATATCGACGGTTCTGCCTTTGCCGATGAACTGCTGCACCTGGTCGATGACGCGGCGGCGCGCGACGCCATGCGTCAGGCGGCGCGTGGTCTGGCTCAGGATAGGGCCGCCGCTCTTCTGGCGGATGCGGTAGAGGGTTTGCGTTAGTTAGACGGGATATCGTCGGTCGCCCTCGCGCTGATGCGGTAGGTGCGGTACAGTTAACGGGTTACAGGCAGTGTTTACGCAAGGAGTACACGAGCACATGGCTGATTCCCAGACTGCAACCTCCGCGCCCGAGTTTAAGAGCGCCCACTTTATCGGTATCGGCGGCGCCGGCATGAGCGGCATCGCCCTCGTTCTTCACGAGCGCGGTTATGCCGTTACCGGCTCCGACCTTAAGACGTCACGTTATATCCGCCAGCTTACCCGCGCTGGTGTGAAGGTACATGTGGGCCATGAGGCCGCCACGATCGACGAGGTCAAGCCCGACGTGGTTGTTGTCTCCACCGCTATTCCGGAGTCCAACCCCGAACTCGTGCGCGCTCGCGAGCTTGGTATTCCCGTGTGGCCCCGTGCCAAGATGCTCTCTGCTTTGGGCCACGGCTACACCACCGTCGCTGTTGCCGGCACGCATGGCAAGACCACCACGTCTTCGATGTGCGCCACCATGCTCGACCGCATGGGTCTGGATCCGAGCTTCTTGATCGGTGGCATCGTCGAGGGCTATGACACGAACGGCAAGAACGGCTCGGGCGACTACTTTGTCGCCGAGGCCGACGAGTCCGACAGCTCCTTCCTGTTCCTGAACCCCAACGTGGTCATCGTGACCAACGTCGAGGCCGACCACCTCGATCACTACTCGGGTATCGAGGAGATCGAGGCGACTTTCGCCAAATTCATGAGCCTGGTGGGCGAGGACGGCACCGTCATCGTCTGCGGTGAGGACCCGCATCTGGTCGAGCTCGCCAAGTCGACGGGTCGTCACGTGCTTTCCTACGGCTTTGCCGAGAGCAACGACATCGTCTGCATGCACCCGGATGTCAAGGGCATCCAGAGCGACTTTATCGTTCGCTTTGAGGACGGCACTGAGCACGCTGTGGAGATCAAGAGCAATCCCGGTCGCCACAACATGCTCAATGCCACGGCGGTGCTCACCGTCGCCCATGTCCTGGGGCTTGACATCGACGCCGCCGCCAAGGCGCTCTCGAGCTTTGAGGGCGTCCGCCGTCGCTTTACCCACGTGGGCGATATCGATGGCATCACCGTGGTCGATGATTACGGCCATCACCCCACCGAGATCAAGGCGACGCTTGCTGCTGCTTCGTCGCTGGGCTACAAGCACGTCGACGTCGTGTTCCAGCCGCACCGCTATTCGCGCCTGCAGGCCCTGTGCGACGACTTTGCCGATGCATTTGCCAATGCCGATAAACTGCTGCTGATTGATGTGTTCTCGGCTGGCGAGATGCCCATTCCGGGTGTCACCTCTAAGATGCTCGCCGATACCGTGCGCGCCAAGCATCCTGGCAAGGAGGTCGTGTACTGCTCCAGCCGTCTTGAGCTCAATCAGGAGCTCGAGCAGATGGTGGGCGCGGGCGACCTGCTGCTCACTATGGGTGCTGGTGACGTTACGACCGTCGGTCCCGAGTTCATTGAGTATCTGACTGCCAAGAAAGACGCTTAAGTCTAATGGGTCTGTTTAACGCCGTCATGGCGCTCTCGGGTATGATCGACACGGATGTGATCGAGGACGAGCGCCTTGCGCGTCATACGAGCTATCGTATCGGCGGCAAGGCCGACCTCTTTGTGACGTGCCATAGCTATCATGCCCTCCGCCGCGCCGTGGCGGTGCTCGATCGCGAGCAGGTGCCGTGGGTCATCATCGGCAAGGGCTCCAATCTGCTGGTTGCCGATGGCGGTTATCGCGGTGCCGTCATTTCGCTCGGACGTGAGTTTCAGCGCACGGTTGTTGCCGATGACGGTTGTACGCTGACGGTCGGTGCGGGCGTGATGTTTGCGCGCCTGGTCAACGATGCCCTGTCGCGTAGCCTCTCGGGCCTTGAGTTTGCCGTTGGCATCCCTGGCTCGGTTGGCGGTGCGATATCTATGAATGCAGGCACACGGACCGAGTGGATTGGCTCGCTGGTTTGACCCGGCATCCGGTATCAAGCATTATGCGGGGTCCGAGATCACTTGGGGCTACCGCGAATGTAGCCTTCCCCGCAATGAGATCATCCTCGAGTGCGTGCTCAAGCTTAAACCGGCGCCCAAGGCCGACATTCGCGAGCGCATGGAACGGTACCTGACGAGGCGCAAGCGTACGCAGCCCATGGGTCGCGCATCCTGCGGGTCAGTCTTTCGCAACCCGCCCGATGCGAGTGTGGGCAAGCTTATCGAGGATTGTGGATTAAAGGGTTTTTCGATTGGCGGCGCGGAAGTTTCGCCCGTTCACGCTAATTTTATCGTTAATAACGGAACTGCCTCGGCCGATGACGTTGCCGCGGTTATCAGACATGTGCACGGAAAGGTGAGGGAGGCGTATGGCATCGAGCTCAGACCGGAAGTTAAATTCCTCGGCTTCTAGAGCATCGAAACCTACCTTCCGCCGCGCCGGAGGGCGTTCCGGCGCGCCTGCCAAACCTCAACGCAATACCGTCGCGCACTCTAAGTCTGTCGGGCATGCTCGACAGGCCGGGCGTCCGGTCGTCGGCTCTCAGCTCGGTAATCGTCCGGCCGCAAAAAAGTCCTCGCGTCCCTCGGTGACGCCTAAGCCTGTTATGGGCGCCAAGCCTGCCCGTCCCATGGCAACTCCTAAGCCCTCGACGGGAACTAAGGCGGCGCGTCCGGGTCGCACGCTGGGCGCATCGAAACCGCGCTCGCTGACATCGGTGCCGGCTACCGCCAAGAAGCCTTCGGGTAAAAAAGGCGTCAACCCGTTGTCTTCACTTGGGGCGATGGCAAATAAAACGTCAGACGCCGCTTCTCTCGTTACAGGCAAAGGCAAAATCGTGGGCGGCGTTCTGGCCGTCTTGGCCGCGTTCGTCGTCGTTGCCATCGTGGTGATCAACTCTGGATTGTTTACCGCCACTGATATTCAGATTCAAGGCAGCGAGCATGTGACGAAGCACGATGCTATCCAGCTGATCGATTTGCCCGAGGGAACATCGCTTTTTAACGTCGATCCCGACCAGATTACCGATGACCTTGCCTGGGCCATCGGGGATGATGACACCTGGATCGCCCCGCTGTCGACGTCGGTCGAAGTGGATGGCCAGGGCAACGTCATCACGACGGGGCAGGGCTCAAATACCCTGACCGGCATTGATGCCGCGCTGGCGCTCGCTAAGCACTATGGCGCGGTGTTGTTGACTGATGTCTCGGCGGATGTCGCTCCGGTTTCCGGCCAGGCGGTGAGCTCCAAGGCCGTTAAGGCTGGCTTGGATTATGTGCGTGGTTTTTCGAGCGAGTTCTTGGGACAAGTCAAGGATATTTCCACGCCTTCGGTCGAAGCCATCTCGGCAAACCTCAATAACGGCATTGAGGTGTCGCTGGGCGATTCGAACGATATCGTCAAGAAGGAGCGCGTAGTCACCAAGCTGCTTTCGCAGGTAGAGGGCGTAACGTATATCAATGTGCGTTCTCCGGGTAACTATACATTTAGGAACGCTCCGACCTCGTAGCGCTGGTTGATGCTTTGTTGAGGGGCCATACCACGCCGTTTATCTGGTTTGTTTGGTTTTCACGGTCAATTATTTGACTGATACGTTCATAATGTGCAAACATAATACGGTTTACCTTTGCATTTACTTTCAACCTGAAGGTTAATGTGCGCAGGGGTCGACCCATGCTATGGCTATAACCTTTGTTCGGAGGACCGACATGCACGAGACAGAGATCAACAACTACCTTGCCGTCATTAAGGTGGTCGGCGTCGGCGGCGGCGGTACCAACGCGGTCAATCGAATGATCGAAGAGGGCATCCGCGGCGTCGAGTTTGTTGCCATCAACACCGATGCTCAGGCACTCGCGATCTCTGATGCCGATATCAAGGTGCACATCGGCACCGACCTTACCCGCGGCCTGGGCGCCGGCGCCAACCCCGAGGTTGGCCGCAAGGCTGCCGATGAGTCCCGCGACGACATTGCCGAGGCGCTCGCTGGCGCCGACATGGTGTTCATCACCTGCGGCGAGGGCGGTGGCACCGGTACCGGCGCTGCTCCCATCGTTGCCGATATCGCGATGAACGAGGTCGGTGCGCTGACCGTCGCCGTCGTGACCAAGCCCTTCACCTTCGAGGGCCGCAAGCGCAAGAAGAGCGCCGAGGAGGGCATCAAGACCCTCTCCGATTGCGTCGACACCATGATCGTCATCCCTAACGATAAGCTGCTCGACATCGCCGAGAAGAAGACCACCATGCTCGAGGCCTTCGCGATTGCCGATGGCGTCCTTTCCCAGGGCACCCAGGGCATCACCGACCTCATCACCGTCCCCGGTATCATCAACCTGGACTTCGCCGATGTTAAGACCATCATGAAGCAGGCCGGTACCGCCATGATGGGTATCGGTACCTCTTCTGGGGATACCCGTGCCGTCGACGCTGCCCAGCAGGCCATCTCCAGCCCGCTGCTCGAGAGCTCCATCGATGGTGCCACGCGCGTGCTGCTCTCCATCGCCGGTTCCAAGGACCTGGGCATCCAGGAGATCAGCGACGCCGCCGACGTTGTCGCCAACGCCGTCGACCCCGAGGCCAACATCATCTTCGGTACCGTTGTCGACGAGTCCCTGGGCGATCAGGTGCGTATCACCGTCATCGCTACGGGCTTCTCCGACTCCAACGTCAACCGTCAGGACGAGCTCTTTGCTGCTCAGCAGTCTCAGAGCAAGGCCGCTGCCTCCGCTGAGCCGCAGCGCACCGCTCCTGCCACGAGCCCGGCTCAGGCCGCTCCGACCCGCAACGTCGGTGGCACCGAGCTTCCTAACTTCGGCAACGATCAGTTCGAGCTTCCCGACTTCCTGAAGCGCGGTAGCTTCTAAGTCGTTCTTTGCATTGTTGTGCACAGGGGCGTGTCCGTATGGACGCGCCCTTTTTATTTCGACTTTGTAAACTAGAACCTCCAATCTCTTTACGTTCCCTTTACGATTGCCTCCAGCGCAGCAGGTATCCTTTTAGAGAAGTATGACAGCCGTATAAACGCGGGCTGTAGCGGCGATGCCGCGGTACTTGTGTTATTAGGAGGCTTTAGTATGGCAGCACGTGCGGACAACGTTTCGCGTGTCGACCATGATGGAGTTACGTTGGTGGAGGGCGCGACATCCGATGTTCGCTTTGCCTTCACCGAGCGCGCCGGTGGCGTTTCCGAAGATGCGTACTCCTCACTCAACTTGGGCTCGCATGTTGGCGATGACCCCTTTGCTGTTCAAGAAAATCGTCGTCGTGCGCTCGAAGCTATGGGTGCCGCCGAGTGCGAGCACAACCTGCTCGTTCCCAATCAGGTCCATGGTGATCATATCGTTGCGGTGACCTCGAACGGCGCCGATGACCTTGAGGACGTTCGCGAGCAGATTGCCGAGGGCTGCGATGCCATCGTCTGTACGGCGCATAACGTGCCCGTGCTGCTCTGCTTTGCCGACTGCGTTCCCGTGGTGCTGGTGGCCCCTGGCGGATTTGCCGTGGTGCACTCCGGTTGGAAGGGCACGATTGCACGTATTTCTGCCAAGGCGTGCCAGGCGCTTTGCGATGCTGCCGGCTGCGATGCGAGCAACGTTTCCGCCTATATCGGCCCCCATATCTTGGGTGACGAATATGAGGTATCCCAGGAACTCATGGATCGCTTTGCCGCCGAGTTCTCTTGCATCGATGCGAGTGCCTCTCGCATGCTCGATCTTTCCGCTGCCATTCGCGAGGCGCTGGTAGATGTCGGTGTCGACGCGGATAATATCGTGGATACCCAGCTTTCGACTGTGCGTCAGAACGACCGCTTTTATTCCTACCGTAACGAGGACGGCACCTGTGGGCGCCATGCTGCGATCGGCGTGATGCTATGAGAAAGATCGTATCGGTCCTGAGCGCCGCTGTGCTTACGCTTACGCTGTGCGCCTGTTCTTCGGGATCTTCTACCTCTTCCATTACCGTCGCCGGCTCCACGACCTGCCTTCCTATCGCCGAGATTGCGGCCGAGGGCTTTAAGGAGGAGACCGGCATCGACGTGCTCGTTTCCGGTTTGGGTTCTTCCGCTGGCATCGAGGCCGTCAGCGCCGGCACAGCCGATATCGCCAGCTCCTCCCGTGGACTCAATGCCGACGAACAGGATCTGGGCCTGACTCCCATCGTCATTGCCCACGACGGTATCGCGGTCATCGTGAACGACGATAACCCGGTCGATAACCTCTCGACCGAGCAGCTCCGCGATATTTACGCCGGCAAGATCACCAACTGGAAAGAAGTCGGTGGCGAGGACCTGAGGATCCAGGTCATCAATCGAGATGAGGCGTCCGGCACGCGTGAGGCCTTCCGCACCATCGTGATGGACGGCACCCCGTTCGATCGCCGCTCGGCCGTTCTTTCGGGCACGGGCCAGGTGCGCGACGTGGTATCTCGTTCGCGCGGTGCCATTGGCTACATTTCGCTGGGCTTCGTCGATAGCCTCAACGCCAAGACCTCGGTCAAGGCCGTCTCGGTCAATCATGTTGAGGCGTCCGAGAAGACGGTCGCGAGCGGCGGCTATCCCATCTCACGCGACCTTTACTTCTTTGTGAAGGGTGCGCCTTCGCAGCAGGCGCAGGATTACATCGACTATGTGACGTCCGAAAAGATGGACAAGCAGATTCGCGAGGCGGGCTTTATTCCCGTCACCAACGACGAGAAGGGGAGTGAGTAGCATGGAAGCACAGGAAAACTCCCAGACTGAGCAGAATGTTCAGACGCCCAAGAAGCGCGAGCTGGCGCTCGTATCGCACAGTACCTATATCAAGGAGAAGGCGCTGCAGTGGATCTTCTTTGCCTGCGCGTTCTTGGCGGTCGTTACCGTCATCCTGATTTTTGTCTTTACCACGTACTCGGCGCTGCCCGTCTTTACTGACATCGGTCTGGCGGACTTCTTTAGCTTTACGTGGGCGCCTTCCGAGGGCCACTACGGCATCTTGTCGCTGCTTGCCGGCTCGGGTCTGGTGACCGTCGGTGCGCTCGCCATGGGCGTGCCGCTGGGCGTGGGTACGGCCGTTTACCTGGTAGAGATTGCCAGCAAGCGCGTGCGCAAGCTCATCAGCCCCGCCGTTGACCTGCTGGCGGGCATACCCTCCATCATCTACGGCTTCTTTGGCATGATCATCATCCGCCCGTTTATCGCACAACTGACCGGCGGCCTTGGTTTTGGTGCGCTGACGGCGTGGTTTGTGCTCGCCATCATGATCGTCCCTACCATCACCACGCTCACCATCGATGCTCTCAATTCCATTCCCATGGGCATTCGCGAGGCATCGTATGCCATGGGCGCCACCAAGTGGCAGACCATCTATAAGGTCGTGCTACCTGCCGCGAAGCTGGGTATCGTTGATGCCATCGTGCTGGGTATGGGCCGTGCCATCGGTGAGACCATGGCCGTGCTCATGGTCGTGGGTAACGCCCCGGTTATTCCCGACAGCATCGCGAGCCCCATCTCGACGCTCACGAGCCAGATTGCGCTCGACATGAGCTATTCCTCGGGTCTGCACCGCTCGGCGCTGTTCGGCATGGGCGTGGTCCTGTTTATCATTTCCGCCACGCTGGTGGGCATCGTCCGTCTGATTTCCAAGAAGAAGAGGGGGTAGGCTATGTCCGATTCCGTTGACACGACGGTCGATACGACCTCGTCGCGCGAGCGCATTAAGCGTGCCCTTTCCCACGGCAAGAAGGGCCGCATCAACAAGGACCTGTCCAACAAGATCATGCTTGGCGTGTTCCGTGCCGCGGCATACATCACCACGCTGGTGCTGGTCGCTATCATCGCCTACGTGGTCATCAACGGCCTGCCACACATCTCGCTCGACTTTATCTTCGGTTGGCCCCAGGGCGTCAACGCCGAGGGCGGTATTTGGCCCACGATCGTCTCGACCGTCTATGTGACGGCGCTCGCCATGCTTATCTGCACGCCGATCGCTGTGCTGGCAGCCGTCTATCTGGCCGAGTACGCCAAGCAGGGCAAGATCGTCGAGCTCATTCGCTACGCTGCTGACGCTTTGGCCTCGGTGCCCTCCATCGTTATGGGCTTGTTTGGCTACGCCTTGTTTGTCGAGGCCATGGGCCTGGGCCTTTCGATGGTCTCTGCCGCTCTGGCGCTGGCGCTTCTGATGCTGCCCATCGTAATGCGCACCACCGAAGAGGCCATTCGCGCCGTTCCGCGCTATATCCGTTGGGGCGCGTACGGCCTGGGCGCCACCAAGTGGCAGGTTGTCTCCAAGATCGTGCTTCCTTCTGCCTTTGGCCGTATTGCCACGGGCATCGTCCTCGCCATCGGTCGTGCCATTGGCGAGACCGCGGTGGTGCTCTACACCATGGGCCAGGCCATCAATCTACCTATCTCGCCGCTCGATTCCGGCCGCCCCATGACGGTTCACCTGTACCTGCTTGCCAACGACGGCATCAACATGAACGCAGCCTATGGCACCGCGCTCTTGCTGATGGTGATCATTCTGGCCTTCAACCTGTTTGCGCGCTTCCTGTCGCGCAAGCGTCGCTAGTTAAGGAGTCCCATGTCCGTTTATCAGTCCGCTCCCACGCTGGAGCAAGCGGCCATTACGGCCAAGGATTTCAACTTTTGGTACGGTGACTTTCATGCGCTGACGGGGCTTGACCTCAACATCGCCAAAAACGCCATCACCTCCTTCATTGGCCCTTCGGGCTGCGGCAAGTCGACGTTTTTGCGCTGCATCAACCGCATGAATGACCTGATCGAGGGCACGCGCGTCGAGGGCACCATGACGCTCGACGGCAACGATATCTATGCCGAGGGTGTCGACCCGGTCGACCTCCGTCGCCGCGTGGGCATGATCTTTCAGCAGCCCAACCCGTTTCCCAAATCCATCTACGAGAATGTCGCCTTTGGCCCTCGTCTGCAGGGCGTGACTAGCAAAAGCGACCTCGATGACATCGTCGAAGAATCGCTCAAGCGCGCCAACCTCTGGAAAGAGGTATCCAATCAGCTCAACAAGGATGGTTTGGCGCTCTCGGGCGGTCAGCAGCAGCGTCTGTGCATCGCGCGCGTGCTTGCGGTGCAACCCGATGTCCTTCTGATGGACGAGCCCTGCTCCGCCATCGACCCCACGTCTGTCTCTAAGGTCGAGGATTTGATGGCCGAGCTGGCGCCCGAGATGACGATCATCATCGTCACGCATTCAATGCAGCAGGCAGCTCGTATTAGCGACTACACCGCATTCTTCTTGCAGGAAGTTGCCGGCGAGCCCGCCACGCTCATCGAGTATGGTCAAACCGACGCGATCTTCACCAGCCCGGTGGACTCGCGGACGGAAGACTATATCACCGGCCGCTTTGGCTGATCGGTGCGACTAGTCCCAAGCTGATCGGACCTGGTCCGGTGCGTATTCACTGTGCGGGCGGCATGACCGCACCCAACTGATTGGAGTGAACCATGCGTAAACTGTTTTCCCGTCAGCTCATCGAGGCCCGCCACGAGATGCTAAGCATCTACGAGGCCGTCGATCTGGCCCTCCACGATGCCGTTAAGGCCTATGTGACCGACGACCGCAAGCTCGCCACCAAGACCAAGAAGCGCACGCTTTCGATTGACGCGCGCTGCGCTAACTTGGAGGCCGTGTGCTACAACCTGATCGCCACGCAGTCACCGGTCGCCTCCGACTTCCGCCTGCTTCAGACGATCATCTACGTCGACTTTAACCTGCAGCGCATGACCGATAAGGTCCGTCAGATCTGCCGCGCCACGCGTCATATGATCAAGGCCGACATCTCGCTGCCCAAGGAGCTTGTCGGCACGGTTGAGGCCGAGGCTGAGGCTGTCTACCAGGTGCTGGGCTCTTCGCTTTCCGCGCTCGTCACCAATGATATGTCCATCATCTGCAACTTGGCCGTCGAGGACGAGCCAGTGCACGCCGCCTACGAGAAGTTCTTCCGCACCTTTAACCGTATGGATACGGGCGACTTTATGGACGACGGCAGCAACTATGACGACCTGCGCCGCGCCATCATGGTTTCGCGCTACCTCGATCGCATCGCCTCGATTTCCATCGATGCCGCCTGCCGTCTGACCTTCCTGTTGACTGGTCAGCGCATGAATGCCGGCGATATCGCCCGCACTGATGAGGATGAGCTCGAGAGCATGCGCGTGCCTTCGGGCGAGGGTGTTATCATGAGGCCCGCCGTCGACGCGCGCTACGTTGCCAAGGTGCCCGTTAACGAGGTCAGCGAGGGTCTTCGCTATCTGCTCGATCATCTTGAGGACGAGGACGATGGCGAGGACGACGAGGAGTAAGTAACCCCGTTCGTCGAAAGATTGTAAATACCTAAGTGAGCGCGGCCTTGCACATGCGGGGCCGCGCTCTTGCGTTAGCATGGGACTACTTGTTTGGCTGTCAGCGGAGGCGATTAGCAATGGATAACTATTTGGACTTGATGCGCGCTCGCCGCGAGCAGATTCTTGAACGTTTTTATGCGGCGCTCGATCGCGCAGGCCGTCCCCACGACGCCGCGCGCCTCATTGCCGTGTCCAAGACCGTTGGTGTCGATGAGACCGTTGCCGCCATCCAGGCGGGGTATCGCCATTTTGCCGAGAACCGCCCGCAGGAGCTGGTTCGCAAGCTCACGGGTCTGGCGGAGCATCCGGAGCTGCCCGAGGTGCGCTTCGATATGATCGGCAACCTGCAGACCAATAAGATCAATGCGGTGCTGGGCTCAGCCGAGCTGATTCACTCGGTGGGTTCGCTGCATCTGGCGCAGGCGATCTCGAGCCGTGCTGTCCGCAAGATTGAGGCAGGCGAGCTCGCCGGCCCCCAGCGTGTGCTCATTGAGGTCAATGTGAGTGGTGAGGAGTCGAAGGGAGGCTTTTCGCCCGATGAGATTCGCGCCGCCGCGGGTGAGCTTGCGGAACTTGAGGGAATTTGCGTACAGGGGCTTATGACTATGGCGCCCCGGGGGAATAAGGATGTGGCACGCCGCACCTTTGCGGGGCTTCGTGAGCTGAGGGATGAGCTGGAGGCGGCGCATCCCGATTTGAACCTGCCTGAGCTTTCCTGCGGTATGAGCGAGGACTTTGAGCCTGCCCTTGAGGAGGGCTCTACGCTCGTTCGCCTGGGCAGGGTAGTATTTAGCCCGGAGTTTGCAGTAAAATAAGGCTCTGAAGTGCGCACTGATTATCGGGGCGCCTGCACTAAACCGCGAGAGGACACAACCATGGGCTTCCTTGACGAGATTAAAAATAAGATGCACCTGGGCGGCCAGCAGGGTTACGACCAGGGTTATGGCCAGGACGACGACTACGGCTACGATGATGGCTATGACGATGGCTATCAGGGCAACGGCTACA
>CABQMC010000029.1 GCA_902465115.1 uncultured Collinsella sp. | reverse complement strand
CAATGAACCCACATCAAACGAAGGCCGCGTCTTTGCCTGTCAGGTCACGCTCGCCAGCCACGGCTAGAATGTCGTTGCCGGCGTCCATGACCGGTATTGTTTCGTAGCAGCCGTCGCAACGTGCTGCTACCCTTGCGTTTCGCCATTAGTCGCTTCGTTGATGGCGCGGTACTCGGCACTCAGCTCGCGCGCCAGCTCTTCCTTGCTTGGAAGATACGGCAGGTATTTGGCGGCAAACACTTGGTCGTTGTCTTCGGGCAGCGTGTACTCGACGATCGAATCGCTTTTGTCCGCGCAGAGCACGATGCCTATGGGCGGATTGTCGCCTTCGTTCATGAGCTCGCGCGTGTAGTAGTTCACATACATTTGCATCTGGCCCAGGTCCTGATGCGTAAGATCGTCCGTCTTAAGGTCGATGAGCACGAAGCAGCGCATCAGATAGTTGTAAAAAACAAGGTCAATATAGAAATGGCGCCCATCAAAGGTGATGCGCTTTTGGCGCGCCTCGAAAGCGAAGCCACGGCCAAGCTCCAGCAGGAACTTCTGAAGATGCGTGATGAGCGCCTGCTCTAGATCGCTCTCGCGAAACGCAGCATCGTCCGAGAAACCTAAAAACTCCAGTACATATGGGTCGCGGATGATATCCTCGGGGCGATGGGTCGGGGCGCTCTTTTGGATTTCCTGGGTGACGGCCTCTTTGTCTTTGCTGGCAAGTAGGCGCTCGCGGAACATGGTGTTGATCTGGCGTTCGAGCTGACGCGTGCTCCAGCGAGAATCGGCACATTCGTTCATGTACCAGGTGCGAGCTTCGGGGTCAGGAATGCGTATTAACCTGCGGTAATGTGTCCAGCTCAATTCGGGACGCAGTGAGTCCCGAATTGGAAATGCAAGATAGAACTGACGCATTTTGCGCAGCTCTCTTGCTTCAAAACCTTTACCAAAATCCTTGGTAAGCCTGATTGCGAGGGCGTTGAGCAGCGCCTCGCCATACTTGGCGCGCTCCTCTCCGCCCTGTTCATCAACAATACTCTTGCCGATCTCCCAATATGCCTCAACCATCGCAAAGTTAACAGCGGTATAGGCCTTGTCGCGAGCGGCGTTGAGAATCGAGGAGACCTGCTTGTAAAAACCTTCGGGCACGATTGCCGATTCTCCACGGTTTACCAGTTCGCCCATCACTGTCGCCCCGCTTTCCTCTTGTGGAATGCATCTTTATCGAATTTAGTTTAAAGCCTCGCGCGGACACGAATTGCTGTGCTGTCTGACATCATCGCATGGGGCCTTGCGGTGACTAAAATGTGACCATAGAGGCAGTTTTAACTCTAACCATGGGGAGCGATGTGTATGGACAACAACACTTTGCTATTCCAGGGTAAGGGTTCGGGCAGGTTTAAAGACGTCAAGATCTACCCTAACCGCATTGAGGTACTCAAGAAGGGCACTTTCGGCGGCAAGCACACCGAGATTGTCTACCTTAAGGACATCACGGGGGTCAGCAGGATCAAGGGCCGCGACGTTTTTCTGCGCAACAGGCTGTTGACTGCCTGTGTCTTTAGCCTGAGCAGCCGCTCCCAGGCTCAGGAATTCGTCAACGTGCTGAACATAGTGATGTAGCCTATGGCGGCGTTCGGGCCAAGGTAAAAATCGGGGGCACAGAACGGTGTCCTACGCTCCCGATTGAGTCGATGTGTTTAAAAGGCCGGCTTGCCTATTCGCTAGCGCCTTCGCTGTCTTCGCGGTCACTGGCAAGCTTTGCCGCGCCAGCGACCGTTGTCGCCACGGCGGCAGCGGCGAGCCCGGCGGCGATACCAGAGCCGTCGCCCGTGTCGGCGAGTTTTCCGCCCGAGTCCTTGCTCTTGTTGCCGCCGCCGTTCTTGTCGGCGCCGTCTGCGTTGGAACCCGTGCCGCTGCCGGTGCCGCCTGCACTGCCCGAGGCCGCTACGGTAAAGCTTACGGCTCCATCGCTGGCGAGCATGTAGTTCTGTGCCGCGTCGCCCAAAAGGTCTTTCGCGCGCACCCAGTACGTCCCTGCGGCAAATGTTTCGCCCTCGGCCATTGCCGTGCCCGGAGCGCCGTTCGCGTCGTGCACAAACTCGAGCTGGGCCGTGCAGGCATCGGTTTCGAGCTTGCCCTCGAGTGATGCCGCAATCTTGGCGCGCACGTCTTCGCCGGCCTTAAGGCCTTCGAGTCCCTCAAAATGGGGCGTCAGCGCGCGTCGATCGATATCGATAGGCACGGAGCCCTGCAGCCCCGTGACGGTCTCGTTACCCAGAGCATCGACATCAACATATTCGATGGCAAATGCATGGCCCGAAGCCGCCACGTTGAGTACGTTGCTGCTGTCGACAAGGCGGAAATGGCCCTCGCCAACGGTCTTGCCATCTTGGAGCGAGGCATCGCTCAGCGAGTCTCCATACGTCATGTGCATGCGGTCCGGGAGGCAGCATGAAACTGTTGGCTTGTGCTTCGCGTCGTAATTGCGTTGGTAGATGCTCCGGGCCAGTGCCGAATCGACAAAGTCGGACGCGATAATGCCAACGTGCTTGAGGCAATCTGACTTTGTTTTATCGCTGCCGCTGGGATTGATGTACTGGCTCTTGTACAGATGCTCGTTGACCACTCGCGCCGCGGTAAAAGGATTGCTTCCTTGTTTGTAATTCGTGCAACTGGTGTAGTTGATAGACCAGCAGCGTTCCAGGACTTGCACCTTGGCGCCATCATTGTCCTCGACGTCCACCTTGTTGCGCGTGAGATTGGTCGTCTCTCGCAGCGCCATATCGACCCAGCTAATCTTGTCGGTTCCGGTGCATTCAAAATGGTCCTGGGCGTATACCTTGGTGCAATAGGGCTCTTTGTCGCCCGCATTGCCCGTAGTCTCAAAGCCTCGCGCGTCTTGGACGAGGCACATCGACTGCCCGGAATGCGCCTTGATTTTGTCGTCCCATTGGGTGAGATCGAGGCCCCACGTGTGGCTGCTTACGCTGTTGCCGGCGAGTACAAATCGACGCAGCAGGACGATCTTTCCGCGCACCTCGTTCAGTGTGGGGATTCGGCTCGACGTGTAGAACAGATCGGGATTATCGTGCATAACCTTGGCGAAAGCCGTCGTAACGCTTTCGTCGGTAGCCTCGTCGTTGCCTCGTGACGCAAGCATGATGAGCGCTTCTGACGGGTTTTCGTTCAAAAATGTTTTGAAGTAACCGATGACATCGGAGAGATGCATAAAGCCCCCGTCTTTTTTGAGCAGGTAGCATCTTCCATGGTCGATACCGGGGTCGCCGTTCTCGTCGTTCCTTCCGAGTCGGATATCAAAATAGCGAATGCCTTCGAGCAACTGCGTCGGGATGTAATCCTGCTGGCACTTTGCTTGTGAGGATTGGGGCTCGGTGTCGTTGTCCACGCTGCAGGTGCCCGAATCATGCGTGCCCGGGATACTCAGCTCGTCGAGGTACTTGTTGTCGTCGACGTATTTCATCCAGCATGGTCCGTCGACGTAGCTGCTATACGTGGTCCAGTCGATACTTCTAACTGTGGTATTGATCTTGCCCATGTCGTAACCGACAAGTTCTAGCTCCCACGGAATGCTCTTACTCTTATGGCAGATCTTATTGTTGTCCTGGTCTTTGCCGTCCGATTCTATTGCCAGGTACTTAATGTCTTTTTTCTCGGTTTCTTTCTCGACCGTGCGGTCTCGAATGATATAGGTTCCGTTTGATTGACGTTCGAACGCAAAAGCGCGGCTGGGCTTGTTGTCATACTCGCCGCCCCATACGTGGATGACCTTTCCATCTTTGTCCGAGTCGTCGTCGACCGACCAAATGCTGTAGCCCGTCTTTTTATGCTCTTCGAAATTGAGCAAGGTGCGGATAGCATACCAGTTTGTATCGTCATTCTTGGTCGTTACGTTCTCAAGGATGAGCTTGCTGGACGTGCCGTCGTTAAACAGGTGGCAGACGTTGCCGCGAACGTTGCCGTCTTGGTTGACGCTCGCGGTGCGAAAATAGCCCGCGGGGCGAAGGCGAATGACGAAATTGTCGAGGCTGTCCGACGGTGCGGGTGTGTTGTCTGCAAATGCCGTTCGCAGGGGAATGCCCGGCGCTGCGGTTTCAGGCAGGCTTGCAAGTGGTGACAACGCCGCAAGCCCTAGGCCCAGCGTAAACGCTCGGCGGCTGATGGCATGGTGTTCGGTCATATCTCCTCCGTTCGCAGGGTGCGGTTATGCACTTGTTTTGGTCACTATACTGCCCAGATGTTTAAAGACGCCGGTTTAAATTGCCTGCGCGGCGCTATAAATCGGCGGGCGGACGTGTTGGGGCACTTGTCTATTTGTGCTGTTATCACGTCTGGGATGGTTTTGGAGCCCGGCATCCTGCGTTCGTCGGCTACCGGCATAAGAATGGGGAGGGTCGGCTTACCGGCCCTCCCTGGGTACGAAGCGCTGGGGTACCGTCGCTTGTTTGCACTGCGACCGTGTTTTCTGTTGCGCTCGCCAGTCGCTTAGCGCTTGATCTCGATATCGTCGAGCTTGACGTCCATGGCCTCGGTCTTGGCCTCGGCGATGTCGTCGGCAAATTCCAGAGACTTCATCATGGTCTCGACGGCGTCCTTGTGCTCCTCGACGTTGTCGATACGCACATACACACTGCCCCCGTCAACGTCGGTGAAGTATTCGGTCGTTACGCCGCCCGAGTGCGTGAAGTAGGCACTGCGCCAGGTCTTGCCGTTGTACTTAACGGGATCGCTCTCGGTCCATCCGGAGTTGGCCTTCCACTTTGCCTCGTAGTCGAACAGTTCATCGGCGTTCTTGTCAGAGTCGAAGACAGGGATGAAGCGATCGCTGGCGTGCTCGCTCTCGGTGAACTTAAACTGGGCCCTGTCGGCGGTGTCGCCTGCGACGTCGGTGATCTCGACGCCCTCGGGGACCTCGACCTTAAACCAAATGAAGTCGGTCCTCATATCCACGGCTGGCTTTTCTGCTCCACCGCCACCGCCACTTCCGGTAGCGCCGCCGCTGCCACCGCAGCCCACTAGGGCAACTGCGGCAAAGAGGCTTATGCAGAGGGTGAGAATCGCAAAGGCCTTCTTTTTCATGGTCGTGTCCTCCTCGATCTGTAACCGCCCACGGATTACCTGCCTTTACTGTACGCGTGGACGGCTCGCTAGGGTGGGCCATGTGTCCCATTCTGGGGGCTGGAATTGCGCCGACAAGTGGCAATATGTGCGGTCGCAAAAGAGGGGAGGGCCGATGCTGTCGGCCCTCCCCGGGGTTGGGCACCCGTTGTTTTAAAGGGGCGCGTGTACACGGGCGTTGCCCCAACAGGTTCCTTGTTTATAGATATGTCCCAGTTTGTGACGGCCGGAAGTCTCGAAAGGTGGGCCATGTTTCCCCATGTTTGCGGTGCCGACGCCTATCGTTCGTCATAGAAATCCGCGATGGCCAGGTGCGCTGACGCTTATGTACTTATGGGCTAGACTAAGCACCATTATGTGATCGATGCGGTCGGTCGGCGGTTGCCGCCCGACCGATGTATATGACTTGAAGGTGCATGCGTATGAGCCAAGAGATGATGGACAAGACCTGCCGCGGGTTTGCCGAGGCGCTGGCCGCGCGCGAGCCGGTTCCCGGTGGTGGCAGCGCGAGCGCCTTTGTAGGTGCGCTGGGCGCCTCGCTTTGCGGAATGGTTGCCCGCTATGGGGCGACAAACCCCGCGCTTGCCGATCGCGCAGACGATCTGACGCGCGCGTTTGCCCAGGCGGATGAGTTGGCGCAGGAACTTGTGGGTCTGGTTGCCGAGGACGTTCGTGCCTACGGGCAGGTGTCCGCGGCGTACGGTATTCCGCGTGACGATCCGGCTCGACCGGCTGCGATTCAGGATGCGCTGCATGTGGCCGCCATGCCACCGTATCGCATTATGGATGCCTGCGGGCGCGCGCTGGCGCTGCTCGAGGACATGGCGGACAAGGGCTCCCGACAGCTGCTGTCCGACGTGGCGTGCGGCGCCGTATTCTGCCGCGCCGCCATGCAGGGCGCGAGCCTGACGCTCTTTGCGAACACCACGTCTATGAAGGATCGCGCTCGTGCTAAGGAGCTCGAGACGGCGTGTGATGAGTTGCTCGACACATGGTTGCCGCGCGCCGATGCGCTGGCGCGCCGCGCCTCCGACGCTGCAAGGAAGAGAGGATAGCCATGGCTGAACTGCTGAAGGGTGCTCCCGTTGCTCGCGCTTTGACTGAGGAACTTGCTGCTCGCTGCGCAGCCCTGCGCGAGCGGGGCGTTGTTCCGACGTTGGCTATCGTGCGTGTAGGTGAACGCGAGGACGACCTATCCTACGAGCGCGGTGCGCTCAAGCGCTGCGAAAAAGTGGGGATTGAGGCTCGTCGCGTTTTGCTTTCTGCCGATGTTTCGCAGGACGAGCTGTTGACGGCCATCGAGGACATCAATACCGATTCGGCTGTTCATGGCTGTTTGATGTTCCGCCCGCTGCCCGCCGGCCTTGACGAGAACGCCGTCGCCGCAGCGCTCGATCCCGCCAAGGACGTTGACTCCATGACGCCGGCTTCGCTGCTCACCACGCTTTCGGGGCGCGGCGAGGGTTTTGCCCCCTGCACAGCCGAAGCCGTGCTTGCTTTGCTGGATCATTACGGCGTTGAGCTGGATGGAGCTAAGGTTGCTGTGGTCGGGCGCTCGCTGGTGATCGGGCGTCCCGTTGCCGCCGCACTTACGGCTCGCAATGCCACGGTGACGACGTGCCATACGCATACACGCGATCTTGCTGCCGAGTGCCGTTCTGCCGATATCGTTGTTGCGGCCGTTGGACGCGCGAGCACGATTGGCGCGGATGCCGTTCGCGAGGGCCAGACGATCATTGATGTTGGCATTAACTGGGACGAGGCTGCTGGCAAGCTGGTCGGGGACATCGATTTTGATGCTGCGGAGCCGGTCGTTAACGCCATCACGCCCGTGCCGGGCGGCGTGGGGGCTGTGACCACCGCGATTCTCGCCAAACACGTGATTGAGGCGGCGGAGCGCGCATCGAAATAGGCGTTTGGGCTGTTTGAGGGGTTAGTTCTATACCCCGTGGACAAAAAATGCCAAATATGAGTACTGTTGCCAAGATAGTCACATATATTTTAGGTTAATTTGGCTCTCTAACGATATTTATTATCGATAGAGAGCCTATTTTATTGGACCTATGGGGAAGTACATCATCTAATTTTTGAACAAATGTAGACTTTCGACACCCATGCGTAGCAAAATTGCTGTTACTAAATTAGTGACAGTACTCATATTTGGCATTTTTTGACCACAGGGGTTGCCAGCGCCGTGGTTTCGCCCTTTCTGCGCCGAAGCGATACACTGTTGCCGTTTGATTTCTTCGCTCAAGGAGGATGCGCATGCCGTGCACAACGATTCTGGTCGGTAAAAACGCAAGCTACGACGGGTCGACCCTGGTCGCGCGTAACGAGGACTCGTCCAACGGGGTGTTTGAGCCCAAACGTATGCGCGTGGTGCATCCCGACGAGCAGCCGCGCGTCTACACAAGCGTCCTGAGCCACCTGACCGTTGAACTGCCCAATAACCCCATGCGCTACACGAGCGTCCCCGATGTTGTCCCGGGCCACGGCATCTGGGCCGAGGCCGGTTTCAACGAGCTCAATGTGGGCATGTCCGCAACCGAGACGCTCACCACCAACGAGCGCGTCCGCGGTGCCGACCCGCTCGTCGACTACGTACCCGCCAAGGGCAACGAGGGTGAGGACGGCTATGTGCCGGCGCAACCTGGTGGCCTGGGCGAGGAGGATATGGTGACCCTGGTCCTGCCGTACGCCAAGTCCGCCCGCGACGGCGTTCGTATCCTGGGCGACCTGCTCGAGCGCTACGGCACCTACGAGAACAACGGCATCGCCTTTAGTGACGTGGACGAGATCTGGTGGCTCGAGACCATCGGCGGCCACCACTGGATCGCCAAGCGTGTGCCTGATGACGCCTATGTGACCATGCCCAACCAGCTGGGTATCGACAGCTTTGACCTAGACGACGCCGAGGGCGCCCAGACCGACCACATGTGCTCGGCCGACCTGCGCTCCTGGATGGCCGAGTGGCATCTGGACCTGACGTTGGGCGTCGAGGGCGACGGTCCGGCAACGGTCTTTAACCCGCGCGAGGCCTTTGGCTCGCACAGCGACAGCGACCATGTCTACAACACGCCGCGCGCCTGGTACATGCAGCGCTGCCTCAACCCCGGCGACGTGTGGGACGGCCCCGACGCCGACTACACGCCCGAGAGCGACGATATCCCCTGGAGCCGCGTGCCCGAGCGTAAGGTGACCATCGAGGACATCAAGTACGTGCTTTCGAGCCACTACCAGGGCACGGAGTACGACTGTTACGGCAGCAAGGGCACGCCCGCCACGCGCGGCGCCTATCGCCCCATCGGCATCAATCGCAACAGCCAGCTCGCCGTGCTGCAGCTGCGCCCCTATGCGCAGCCGGCCTACCGTGCCGTGCAGTGGATGGCCTTTGGCTCCAACTCGTTTAACGCGCTGGTTCCGCTGTACGCCAACGTCGAGACCATGCCCGAGTACTATGCCGACACGCAGGCTCGCGTGACGTCCGAAAACTTCTACTGGGCCAACCGCCTGATCGGCGCCCTGGCTGACGTCCGTTTCCATGAGTGCGGCCGCGCTGTGGAGGACTACCAGGAGAAGGTCGGCGGCATGGGCCACAAGCAGATTCACGACGTTGACGCTGTCGTAGCCGCGCTGCCCGAGGCCGAGGTGCCTGCCGAGCTCGCCCGCGCCAACGAGGCCTTTGCCGAGCTCGTGCGCGTGGAGACCGATGCCCTGTTGGGCAAGGTGCTCTACACCACGAGCTGCGCCATGAAGAACTCTTTCGCGATGAACGACAACGTGAGGTAGGGATTTCCCGTCGATTGAATAGCGCTAAAACGCTTTGTCGCTTTCGCTCAATCTTGGGTACAAGAACGCCAATGCAGTTGTTTGTGATTGGAGACAACCATGGTTATGAAACTCGATCAGCTTGTTAACGGCGCCATTAACGTGGGCTTTGGCGCTGCCGCCGTTGCTGTCGAAGGCGGCAAGAAGGTTCTCGACGACCTTAATACCAAGGGCGAGCAGGTTCGCAAGGACGCCGGCGCTCCCGATATCGCCCGCAGTGTGTCCGACATGTTCGAGCAGGCCGGCGGTACCATCTCCGATCTGACCGAGCGTCTGGGCATGCAGGGCGAGACCGCGGCCCAGCGCGTGCTCGATGAGCTCATCCTTGCTCGCGTCCGCGTTATGACCGCGTCCGAGCGCACGGCCTTCCTGGCCCACGTGCGCGACATCGTCGATTCGGTCGAGGACAACGTGACCTCGGTGCCCGTCGAGTCCGTTGAGCCCGACGATGCGAAGGATACCGAAGAGGCCGAGTAGCAGCGCAGATGGCAGATTCCACCACCGATTACAACAATCTAGATCCCTTGGGTGACGAGGCGGCGGTTGCCGACGAGGTCGAGGCCGCCGTTTCGGGCGCTCGCAAGAAGCCGCGCGCTGTCGATATGGTCCCCGAGGAGCCCGACGCGATGGCGCCGGATGAGGAATACCAACTCACGCCGGCGGGTCGCCGCGAGCGCATTGGGCAGATTGTTCGCTTGGTCAAAAAGTACCGTGTGTGGGATAACCTCACGCCGGTCCGCTTGCGCCGCCTGCTCGAGGAGCTCGGCCCCATGTTCGTCAAGATGGGGCAGATTCTGGCCAACCGGTCCGAGATTCTGCCGCAGCGCTTTTGCGATGAGCTGCGCCGTCTGCGTTCCGACGTGGAGCCGGTGCCGTACGAGGTGGTGCTTCGCTGCCTGGAGGAAGAATACGGCCTGCGCCTGGGGGAGATGTTCGATGCGATCGACCCCAACCCGCTTGGTAGCGCATCGCTCGCGCAGGTGCACCGCGCTCGTCTGGTGACGGGCGAGGACGTGGCCGTCAAGGTGCAGCGCCCCGGTGCGCAGCAGGTTATGGCGCAGGACATCGATATCATCCGCTCGGTGGTGCGTATCGTTTCCAAGTTCGTCAACACCGATCAATTCGTTGACCTGCACGGCGTAGTCGAGGAGTTGTGGACCTCGTTTCGCGAGGAGACCAACTTTTTGGCCGAGGCCAAAAACCTCAACGACTTCTACGAGTTCCATAAGAGCGTTCATGGCGTGACGTGCCCTAAATCCTATCTGGACCTGTGCACCGAGCACGTGGTGGTCATGGACTACGTCGACGGCATTTCGATCGCCGATCCTGAACGCTTGGTGGCCGAGGGCTATGACTTGGAAAAGATCGGTGCCGCAATCGTCGAGGACTATTCGACGCAGGTGCTCGACGACGGCTTTTTCCATGCCGACCCGCATGCGGGAAACATCATCCTCAAAGACGGAATTGTCTACTTTATCGACTTGGGCATGGTCGGACGCATGTCGAGCCACGACCGCGGTATCGTCAAGGATATGATCTTTGCCGTGGCCGAGGGCGACGTGCCCAAGCTCAAGGATTCGCTCATGCGCTTTGCCGTGACGCGCGGCGATTCGGCCGAGCTTGACCATTCGGCCTTTTTGTCCGACTTGGACTTTATTGTTGCCGACTTTGCCGGGCTCGACCTTAAAGACCTGGATATCGGCGAGTTTTTGACTTCGCTGTTAAACCTCGCGCGCAAAAATGACGTTGAGCTACCGAGCGTGGTGACGATGTTCGCCCGCGGTATGGTGACGCTCGAGGGCCTGTTGACCGAGTACATGCCCAACGTCAACATGATCCAGATCATCCAGACGCACATCAAAAACGAGAAGAGCACCTACGCCCGCATGCGCGAGATGAGCCGCGACTTTGCCGCGAGCAGCTATCGCGCGGCAAAAGGCTCGCTCGAGGCGTCCGAGTATCTGGGCTTGGCTTCGCGTATGCTCACGCGCGGCCAGCTTAAGGTGAACACGCAGATCATGAGCAGCGATAAGGCGCTGCGACAGCTGGGCGGAATTATCGACCGCATGTCGATGGCAATTGTGATTGCCGGCCTGTTTATCGGTTCGTCGGTGGTGTACTACGCGCGCATCGAGCCGGTTGTGTTTGGTATCCCGGTCATTGGCTTTATGGGCTACGTGAGCGCGCTGGTGCTGGCACTTATGCTGGGCCGCAATATCTGGCTCAACAGCCACGGCGGCAAGCACTAGAGGCTGCGACCGTCACCGCATTTTCCTATCGCAAACAATAGCTTTTACCATGGGCTTCGCCTGCGTGCGAGGCCCTTTTGCGTGATACCATTTTGACGGTAATAATCGATGGCCTAGATGGTGGTGCGGAGACGCACGAATGCGCGGTTATCCTGCGCATTTGGGAGAATCGGGGTGCAAGTCCCCGGCTGTACCAGTAACCGTAATTCCTCTTGGCTCGGGATGCTCGCGTCGCAGATCGGACGACGTGCCCGAGTCGTTAAGGTTAAGTCGGATCGCCTCCCGTCTTGCATGCGGCTGCGGCTTTTGCCGCCGGTGTGCATAGGGCTCTGGAGGGAAGGGGGACCCCGATGGGGGGACTCGAGCGCAACATGCGCGATGACGTGGGGCAGTCTCAAGGCAACGCTCCAAGTACAGACAGTAGGAGACAAATGGATATGTTTGAGGACGAGCGCCAGCGCGTCTCGCATCGCCGTGGCGCAATTGCGCGCGGCGTAGCCAAGCGCGGCCTGGTGGCATTCCTGGCCTTCGCGATGGCCTTTGGCACCACACCGGCTCAGCTGTGGGCCGAGGGCGCCGAGGGCATTGCCGAGGCTGTGGCTCAGGCGGCACCGCTTGCCGAGAACGGCTCTGGTGAGTCCGCGACAAGCCCTGCTGCCGACCTCAATGCGAGCGGCATGGTGGCGAATGGGGGCACTGCCGAGCAAGATGCCACTGCGACAGCTTCGGGCCCTACCGACAAGACTGAGGACGATAGCGCTGCCGGCAATGAGGCACCGGCTGCATCGACGTCCGATGCCTCGAAGCAGGACACCGCCGTTGTCTCTGCCGCTGGAGAGGCCAAGGCTCAGCCTGCCAAGGCAGAGAGCCAG
>CABQMC010000028.1 GCA_902465115.1 uncultured Collinsella sp. | reverse complement strand
AAGAGCGAGTTGGTCACCCGGCGCCCCTCACTTAGCACGCGCAGCGTCGCCACGCGCGTATCGACAAAGTCCTTGGAACCCGAGCGCGCACGCCAAAATCCGATAACGGGCACGCAGAGCTCCTGCAGGCTCATGCCGCCGTGGACGTAGTTGTTAGTGCCGCCGGGACGCTTGAAGTGCACGTTCTCGCGCGGGGCAAATCCCTCAAAACCGGCACCTAAACGTCCCATGCCAACATTAACAAACACCTCGCATGCCTCTTCCGAAAGCTTGGCCACGGCCTCGTTGGGCACCACCAGATGACGCTTGCCGTGCATGACAGGAGCGTCAAGGAAGGGAAGGTCTGGCTTGCCGAGCATCTGGCACTCGTTGAGCTCACGACGCGTGTAGATGAAGCCGTGATCCGCCGTCATAACAACACGCGCGCCCGGAGCGTCGGTGCACACGCGGCGCGCCAACGCGGCAAGTTCCTCCACGGTGTCCGCGCAGGCATCGAAGACGTCATCCTGCGTAGCGGCCTTCTCGCCCGTGGCATCAATCTTGTTGTGATAGAGGTAGACAAGTCTTGAGTCCTTGAGCATCGCCTTGCGCTCGGTTCCCGCCATGTTGAGGTATGCACTCGAGCGCAAAGCGCGGGCTGTAGGCTCAACGTGGGCAAGCACGGCCTCGCGCTGCGGAGTCGTCGCAGTGGGCATGTCGTCAGCCAACACAAACGCGCCATCCTCTGCAAGCTCAAGCACCTGGTGCGGCAGCAGCGCAGGCATGCCCACCTCGGTAATGGAGGGAAAGACCGCCTGCATGCTAGAGACCTTGACGTTGCCGCCGCGTTCGCGCTCGAGCAGCGCCGCAACGTCGCGGGCCACCTCATAGCGCAGCGCATCGCTCACGATAACGACCGTTGTTTTGGCAGAACCCACAAAGGCGGGTAGCACATGCCAGTAAAACTCATCCTGCCGTGCGGGACCATCGATGTAGCCGCAATCGGCCCACTCCCCTTGCGCAGCAGCCGCCCAGCAGGCATTGGCATCCGCCAAGAACCAGTTGCTGTAGAGATTCTCCGCCCAGTCCGCCACGGCGCGGGCAGGTTCCTCGAGCGCATCGCACTCGACGGAGCGTGCCCGCAGATACGCGGTGCACATATGGCGATAGGCAGCGTCCATGGCATACCATTCGGACGTATAGGCATCCCACACCTGCTGGGACTGCGCCAGATGGAACCCACCCGCGTGCGTCTGCCTAAACGCGCACATATCGGCCACAGCGACAAGCAGGTCAAAGTAGCTCTCGACACGACGGTACCAGCTTAGGTCGCAACGGCGCGCAGCAAAGGCACGCGCATCCTCAACACGGTCTGCACCTTGCGCAAACGAGCAGAACAGCTGCGAGAGCACAACCTCGTTGACGCACGGGAACACATCAAGCGAAGCCAGCGCATCGATCGGCAGGGTCTCGAACCGTGCAAAGAGCCCGCGGGCATCCTCAACTAAACGACAAATCTCAAATAGGTCCTCGCTCGATGCCCGGGCATCGGCGGCCTGGTCCCACGTACGCACCGCCTCAAGGCAATAGGGGCCGTAGGCGGGAGCCATATAGTTTTCGAGCCCCTTGAGCGCTCCCTCGGGAAGTGCGGTGGATGCCGCCGTAAGAAGCACATGGGATGCAAGCATAAGCAGTGAATCACGCTCGTGCAGCGGTCCATCAAACCCATAACAGCGCAGCATAAAGGCAGCGAGAACATCGCGCACACAGTACTTATCCACCAGCGCGGCCAGCGCCTCGGGACCCTCGTGCAGCAGCATGGCCATGCAGCCGCGCAATACAAACGCGGGCCGCGCGTCGCCCGGTTCCTTGCCGCCAAAGATCACCGTAAGGATTCCGAGCTCGATATCGGATGCACCCGCGGCATGTGGAACGCATGCGACAAACTTAGCGCAGCGGGACTTGGCGACAAAGAACGCCTTGTGCGCTCGCAGGCTCTCGCGCACGGCATCGATATTCTCGATACCAAGCTGATCGGCCAAAAGCGAAAGATAGTCAGCCTGGAACCGATCGGCATACAGCTCAACATCGGCAAGCCAATCGCCCTCAAGCCTGCCGCGCGGGCAACGGCGATACAGCAAGATATCGCTCGCAAGGTCATCGCGGTTGATGAGCTTCTTGACGGCAAACATACGGCCCTCGCAGGCCTCAACAAAGCGCACCGGGCGCTCAAAGTCACCGTGAGCAGGCATTACGCCGGCATCGGCCCCCACGCCGTCGAAACCCTCGGCAGCCAATCGCTCAAACTCAGGAGCAAACTCGCCGTCCGCATCGTGCCAAACCACAACACGGCGCGGCGCGCATGAGGACAACGGCTGCAAAAATCGCAGCTTGAGCTGTTCTTCTACATCGATCTTGGGCATGAATATCCTTACCGTATCTGCAGTTACTTAATCTTCGCCAGCACATCCTGAAACTTGGCGTAGTTGACCTTGACGCCGTCATCGAGGTCGATCTTAATCATCTGGTCTGCCAAGTGGTGCAGTTTCTCCTCGTAGGCAATGGTCTCTTTGAGCTGGTCGTTGAGCTTTTTGATGCGCTTATCCAAGTGCACGCGCTCGCCGCGCTCGGCACTGACAAGGGCATCGTTGGCATACCCAATCTGGGCACGGTAGCGCTCCTGCTGCTCATGCACATAGTCGGTGCGGATGCGAGCCAACAGGTCAGGCTGGTAGCGATGCATGTAAACAAGGCACTTGAAGCCGTTCTTCTTGCCGCTGTCGAACAGCCAGTAGACGGGGCGCTTCTTATAGGTCTGGCAGTGGTCCTTATAGAAGTCCTTCAAAAAGTAGGTGCGAATCACCTCGCGCGAGGTGCCCTTGCCGCCGAGCGCCTCGGCAATAAAGGCCAGGTTCTGTTCGAGTGTCTCCTCGCCGTACACGGTGCGCACAAAGTCGATAAAGTAACGCACGATGTCGTCGTCAAAGTACTCGTCGTCGGTGATGGGCAGCACGTTGTCGGCATCGGGCATAAAGGTCACGTGATCGGGATCGGGCACCTTGGCCAGATAGTCGTCGACCGTGGCGCCCTGGTCGGCCAGAACCAGACCGTCCACATCCAGCGAATAGCGACCGAACATGCAGCCCACGGCATAGCTTATGAGCGAGGTGATCTCGTCGCGCTTGGTACGCACGTACTTGTTGCCCTTGTAGCTCTCAGGGATCTCGTCGGCGGTATCAAAGATGCGCGCCACCGACACGTACTTATCCTCGACCTCGATGGGCACCTCGCCCTCCATATTGTAGATCTTGGCAAAGATTCGGTTGAGCTCCTCCTCGTTAGCGCGAAGCTGCTCAAAGCGAGCGTTAACCTCGGCTTTGCGAGCCTCGTATTTATCGGCGAGCAGTGTTGACATGGAACGCCTTCCAGGTAGTAGGGGATTAAAAACAATGATTCAAAGGGGCATTTTATGTGGTAGTCAAGCTTTTCTCACAGCACCCAGGAGGGTCCGTCCAACAACCGGGCACCATCTTCCTCGAGCGTATATTCACTCATCCAAGCCTTACCCAAAATGTCATACATAAAGAGCCAAAGGCTTACCCCATCGCGAAAGGTCCTCGTTGAAACAACGTAATTGGAGCCCTCAACCTCGCCTTCATACGACTCACACGACTCAAAACCGATGTAATCAAAACGACAGGTATCTCCAGGCTCAAGATTAGATACGACTGGCTTTTCCTCCACAATAATTGACGGAATTGGCCGGGGACCTACATTGGTAATCGAAACAATGAATCCGTAATCTTCCTCGAAACTGTCCACCTCAACTTGAGGCTTAGCCTTTTCGCTCCGAGACCTCTCTTCTTCTTGCTTCGTTTCTATGTCGTGCTGATACGAGACCACTGCAATAATGACTGCCGAAAACGTCCCGACTCCATTTAACAAATCCCCCGACGATAAAGAGTTGAGCAACGGAAGCGAGCAAATGCCGGATAGAAATCCAAGAAGAGCTTTAATCAGTAGCGTAAAAACCACTAAGCATGGAATTGAAACAGCCAAAGAAATAAATAGTCGGCGAATGTACCTCATGCTGATCACTCACAATAAGGGGTGACGTTTAAAATCCCAGGAGGTTTCAAACGAGTCCCAGTCGGTTTTTGACAGTTCGATAGCCAGTTCAGCCATGCTAGAGATACGGCCCTCTTCACCAAGGCCAAGAAGCGGCAGCCTTGACACAACGCCCGCATTACAATTAAGAGTTGGGTTAATCATTCTGAGCATCACAGATGCTGCGGATGAATTCAGGTAGGCAATTAGCGGAAGCAGGTTGTCATCTGCAATAAATGCGCAACTTCCAGCATGCTCAAACAGACTGTGTCCGCCGTTGACTCTAAACGAATTGCGATCGGACGTAACGTCTGACCAAGAGATCGACGGCCTAAATTGATCATCAAGGCTGACGGGGCGGAATCCTGACTGTTTTTTCATCTCCAGTTGGCCAGTGACTGAGAAATTCATAACGTTATCTCGGTTGCCATACCACTTGCGATAGCTACCACCTTTGTTACATGGATACCAACACGTTGTGGTTTGGACCTCGTTAATCGATGAGCACTCCCTATCAAACTTTGATAGTTGGACCTCCCACCAAGCTCTAATGAATAAGTCATTGTTTCCCGTTGTGATTCCAGCTTGAAGCGACGCGCGCGTACCAACAGCTGGATTTGATTTAAATGCAGATAGTATTCCGCCCCCAGCCCAGTAGGCTATTGGGGCGCCGGGGATCTGCTTGAAGATGTCGGCGTCGCGGCGGTAGAACCAGCCGCAGTCGGGATCTCGGATCGCCTCGAGCAGCTTGAGACGCTTCGCCTCACTACCGTTGATGTCGACGAGGCGCACGTAGGCGCCCTCGCATGCCGCGCGGCCATTGTAGATGACGTCGGCTGTCACGTTGACGACCTCGCCGCCGATGGCGTCGAATGCGCGGGGGCCGAGATGCGCCATCGAGACGATAGTCTTGCCGCCGGTGAGCGAGGAGCGCATCTTCTCGAAGCTGCCCAGGAACATCCAGCTCTGCATAGTGACCATGGCCGCGTAACCGCGGTCCTTTGTAAGGTTGAACCCGCGCTCGATGAAGCACGTACACAGGTCACTCTTCACGTCGGGGTAGTTCTTCTTGACCCACTTGCTCATGAAGGGGTTAAAGCTGCTGCTGCCCATATACGGAGGATTCGCCACGACGCAGATAAAACGACGGGACAGTTTCTCGCAAATGGCGACGGCGCTTTCGAGCTTAGTTTTGGCCGTAGCGGCAAAAAGGTCATCGGAACAACTCGCGGCGGCAGCCTTGAGCTCGTCGATCTCGTCCTCTGAGGGATTGAGCAGCGAACCGATCTCGCCCAAATGACTCAGCTCCTCGGCGAGCTTCTTGTTACCCGGCAGCTCGTCCTCCCCTAGCGGAATGCTCGAGAGCACGGTAACGTCGGCGCGAACGCCACGCCTAAAGAAGCGACGGTCATGCTCGCGGGCGCACATGGCAAGCGCCAGCTCCGCGATCTGTGCCGCGCGGGAATCGATTTCCATACCTGCAAGGTTTTTAGTAAGAATGAGCTCGGGAATCTCGCGCTCACGATAGCCGCGCTCCTCGTACATATGGAAGAGCAGCTCAAACGCATAGACCAAGATATGGCCCGAGCCGCATGCGGGGTCGCAGAGGGTTATCTCCTCGGGACTCGAAATGCGAATGAAGTCCTCGTGCTCAGCATCGGGCTCGATGTAATACTCCATGCGCTCGCGTAGCGAACTCCCCGGATTGTTGAGCATCCACAGACGGCCGAGCGAGTTCTCGACCATATAGCGCACGATCCACTCGGGGGTGAAGAGCTGCGTGGCGGGCGCGATGTCCGCCGCCGCTGCCTTGCGCTTGGACTTGAAGAACTCGTCTTTAACGTCGGCATTGTAGTACTGATACATCCAGCCCAGAACGGTCACGCCCTCGCGCCAGTCCTCGTCAGTGAGGACGGCATTGAGTTTGCCCACCACACTGTCAGCCATCATGAGGCCCTGGGGCAACAGCAGCTCCATGGCTCCGCCCACGCGTTCAAAGACGCCCGGCAGGCAATCGGCAAGCTCCTCGCACTGAGCAACAAACAGGTAGCGCCACAACGGTTCATCCAAGCCCGCCATCTTGAGCTCGGCTATGCGATCGGTATCGGCCGTCGTTATTTCCACGTCCAGTGCGTTCTCCACGGCCTCGCTGCCATGGCTGCCGTCCGCACGACTTAGCATGCGCATACGGCTGGGAAGCCATCCGCATGCATCCATGAAGCGAATGGCCACGATGCGGTTGAACCAGGTGTAGGCCGCACGGTCGCGCAGCGCCTCGTGACCCACCTCTGCCTGCATGCGCAGCAGTTCGTCGCGTTGCTCAATCTCAGCCGGACTTAGGGGCAGGCCGCTGACGGTCTCGGACCCAACGGGCGCGGGTGCAGGTTCGGTGATGCCGTAGCGCACCATCTGCGCCTCCACGCCTTTGATGAGCTCCGTACGGGCCCAGGTGCAGAAGCTCTTAAGAGCAGAATCGTTCATGGTTGATGAGCCTTTCTAAACGCCATAAGCCACCGGTGCGCGCTTTGGCACCGGTGGCTCCGCGGGTTAGTTGATACGGATCTCGTCGTTTGCAGCGAGCGCCTGCATAAGGCGGGAGCGCAGGTCGTCCACGTAGCGCTCCACGTCCTCTGCGGACAAGAGACGACTCGGCTTGGCCAGATCGGCGCGGCGCACAGTCTTGATCTTGCGCTGGGGCTTGGGCGCGGGCACGGGAGCAGACGATGCGGCGCCCTTGTTGGAGACCTTCTTGACCACCTCGCCCGTACTCATGACCTCGGTGGTGCGGCGCTCATTGTCCATACGCACGCGGGCCTCATCCACAGCGTCGTACATCTCGTTGGCCGCCGCACCGAGCCAGTCGCCCCAGTTAGTTGCAACAACGCTCAGTTCGTTGAGACTTTGAGCGCTGTGGGCACGGTTTTTGAACGACTCGTATTTGGTGCCGGCGTCTGCTATGGCATCCTTGGCCTGATTGACAAAGCCCTTTTGACTCTCGGCCTGCGTCCGCAGGTCTTGCAGATCGCTTTCGATGCGACACAAAAACTCATTGCGGCGGATGCCCAACAGCTTTTTCATGTCATCCTCGACGGGATCCATAAGCGGCTGCAGGTCTTTAATACGGCCGTAGGGCTTGGGATCTTTGAGGATCTCACGAACCTTTGCCACGTTCTCCACCGCACCGGGAATATCATCGGAGGCATACTCGATACCCTCGGTGCGGCTCAAGAAATCCTTGGCGTGGTCAAACGCTGTTCGTTGGTTGGACTCGAAGAACTCAACCACCTTATCAAAGTCTTCCTTGGCATCGAGCAAGCGCTCCTCATGCTTGGTGAACGTGGTCAAGAACGCCTCGGACTCGTTCTGGTCCTTAAGGACGTCGGCCACCTCCGAGCGCATCTTCTCGCACTCGTCCTCACCGGGATACGGGTAGGCCGGCTTGATGCCCGTGTAGTAGTCGCGTGCCATGGCGAGGCACGCCTCGCGCAAGCCCTCAAGGCGCTCTTTGAGCTCGGCCACGAGCTTATCCTCGTTGGAGGGCACGGTCTTGAGATCAAACAGGTCACACATGAGTTCGCCCGCGGCGCGTAGCAACCGGTCGCTCATGCGCATGCGCAAGCGCACCTGGGCCTTATCGGCATCTTTGCGCAGGAGCGCCACCATGCGGCTGTCGTTAGCTTGAACCGTCTGACCGCCAAACAGCACCTGCGCGCGCTGCTCCACCACAAGCTGCGCCACCACATTTGCGATGTCGACCTCGCGCCAGCCAAAGGGCCTTTGCTGGTACTGGCGCTGGATATCGCCCATAGCGGTATCCAGGTGGCGCTGGTGCTGCACTTTGAGGTAGTCCTCGACCTCCTTGAGCGCACGCGTGTTACCCGCGTCCATGCCAGCGAGCCCCACTTGAACGTTGCCAGCCAGAGTGGAGCGAATATCGGAATCGCTCGTGACCGGCGCGCCGATATAGTCGGCCTTTTCAAAGACCACATCGCACAGCTGCGCCAGCACTTGCTCAAAGACCTGAGCGGGTTTGGCCGCGCGGACCTCAACAATGCGGCTGTCGACCGCGCAACGTGCATGGAGCACAGCCTCGCTCAAAAGGGTATCGGCCTCTTTCTCGTTATAGGCCGCCTCGCGCATCTTGGACTCGACGATCTGGCGCGTACTCGGCTGAAGCTCCTGGAGATTTCGCGTCTTGGCGTACTTGCGAATCTTGGCGGCGTTGACGAGCGTCTCCCAATAATCCGCCTCGTCGCTCAAGACCACGATGGCTTTGCCCGAAGAAGCCAAGGCCAGCTCGGTATCGTCCGCACGGCCCAGGTCGCTCGCCATAGTCGCCACGTAAAGCTCCATGCCGCCCATGCTGGTACCGTGGATTGAGCCGTCCACATAGCGGTCAAACGGAAAGTCGTTGGCCCCGCGGTTGAGTTTGCGCGCGGTGTAGATGCTGTCGAACAGGCGCTTTTTGATAGACTCGATCACCTGCGCGTTATCGATCGGGGTGCGTGCGATCTCCTGCGCTATCTCCTGCTCCTCGTCGGTGAGGAAGCTATAGGTATCGCCCTGGCGCGCCACGTAGTTCTCGCGCTCCAGGCGGGCAAGGGACTCCTTGACGCGGTCCTTGAGGGCGCGCATGTCCACGTCGAGGCCGTCGATCATGAAGATGGAGATGTTCTCGACCGTGGCCTTAACGTAGCCGATGTAACGAATCAGGTACAGGAGCTTGAGCACCTGAACGTCGTAGGGTTCAAGGCCCTTTGCGTCCTCGGCCGCACGGACCGCGCGGTCGACCACCTGGTTGATGCCGTGCTCAAGGTCTTTGGAGATAGTGTCGAAGAAGCACCAGAACGGCACGAGTGCACCGGTCTGGTCATACTGGATGGCCTGAGCGCTCTCCTGGAACGCGCTCAGCATGGAGCGCTCGCCCGTTGACATGTGTTTGGCCTTAACACCATGCTTGCGCACCTCGGTCATCACGTCGGGCAGGAGCTTAAACTGGTAGCCCACAAACGGGTAGCTGGCCACAAAATCCTTGGAGTTGGCGTAGCCGGCAAGGTCGGAGCGCGAGCCACCCTCAAAGGTAAAGTTGTTTTTAAGCACGGCGGCGTCTTGCTCGTAGACCTGTGCAAGCATATCGGCCGCCGGCGCGGTCTTCTCGAGCACACGGCGCTGGATGACCTCGTCCACGCTGGAGCTGGAGAGCGAAAGGCGGGTATTGAAGCGGCCCTGGATCTTTGAAAAGTCGTTGCCCACGGGCAGGCTCAGGTTGTCGATGGCCTCCTGGCTCGTAACCATCACCCACACGCGGCCACCGCAGGCGGCACCCAGCTCCTCGACGATGGTCTGAAGGCTCAGCATAAGGCTTGGGTCCTTGTCGTTTGTAATAAACTGACCCACCTCGTCGACCATAAAGAGCAAACGGAAGTTGCCGCCGTGGGCCGCTGCCTGAGCGTCTACGTAGTCCTTGACCTTTTTGGCAAAGACATCGGGGGCCAAAACCTCGTCCTCAGAACCCTCGAGCCAGTTCCATGCGGCCTTTTCGCTCATGCCGAGCACGCTCTGCAGCACCTCGACCACGTCGTCCTCAAAGTAGCTGTAGGTGTCGCGGGTCTGGAGCCAGGACTCGCCGTTCACGCGCCCAAAGGCCTCGCGAAACTCCTGGGTCTTGCCCAGGGAATCGATGTAGTCCTCGAGCTTTGCAAGCTTGAGGTCCTCGCCGTAGAAGCCGCGCGCCTCGTAGAACATGCGCTCAAAGCCGCGAAGCAGCGCCGTGGGAGCCGTATCGCCCTGCTTCCACTGGCCCGCCTTGCTATCGATGTTAAAGAGGATGGCCTGCGTGGGCACCGAGCAGGCGCGCTCCATGGCAGCCGCGACCATGGGGTCGACGATCTTGCCGTCAAAGTAGCGGATGGCGCTCTTACCGCCGATCTGGCGATTCTCGAGCAGGTAGCTCAGCATCTTGAGGAAGTGCGATTTACCGGAACCGAAGAAACCACTGATCCACACGCCGATCTTGTCGGTGCGCGCATCGATGGCATCGCCGTAGGCCTTGAAGAACGTGGCAAAGTGCCTCTGCAACTCGCGCGTCACCACGTACTCGTCAAGCTCTTGGCGGATGGACCCATCTTTTGAATCCTGGACCTTGACCACGCCGTTGATGGAGCGGTTAATGTCTTTTGCAAAGAGGTCGCAAATGATTGTGTTGTCCATGGGTGCTCCTTTGGGTTTGGGAACGTTATGGCATAGGGTTGTTACCGGCGGCAGGGACATGCCTGCGGGGAGCCGTGCTTACGAGATATCGATGGCGCGGTAGTAGTTGTCGGCCGGCAGACGGTTAAAGAGCTGGAAAGAAGAGCCGTTGAAACTGCCCGGATAGGCGGCGACCACAGGCACCTCATCAAAATCCGCAAGCATGCAGTGGAGAAGCGTGTGCATGCGAAAGAACGGGAAGACCTCACCTGCACCGGTGAGGAGAATGACGTCTCCGGGCGCGAACGGCTCGGTCTGCTCAAGGATGTACGCGGCAACTTTCTCGGGCGAGGCGAACTTGGCCACGTCCTCGAGCACGCGCTGGGTACCGCGGCGCTCCTCTTGGCGCGGGATAGCCTTGAGGACACGGCGCTTTTCGAGAATTGCCAGCACGGCGTCGTAAAGGTTCACGACCTTGAGCGTGCACGGAAGCTTGTCGGCCTCGGCATCGCGTGAAAGGGCGTCAAATAATGCACGCGCCTCAAACTCCAGCGCGGGGTCATAGCAAAAGGTGTGGAAGCCGATCTCATTGCCTATGCCCTTGTTAGCCAAAAAGTCCTCGCTGCACAGGCATTCGCGCAGAAGCTGCGCGCGGCGCTCAAATTCCTGACGGGCGTGCTCGGAGCGGACATGCGCCGCCACGACGCTCTTACGGGAATGGATGCCGATATTGGTGGTGAGATCGGTCGCCGGGGTGATAACAGGGTCGACGGCGCTTTTGACGGGAGCCACGCTACATCACCGCCCTGCCGGTAAGGGCCGCGATAAGCGACTGCTCGCCCAGCTGAACCAAGGCTCGCTCGACATCGGAATCGAGGAAGAGTGGTGACAGGCGCTCGGACTCCGGGCCCTGGCCCTCGCCGATAAGGCCGGCATGGCGGAGCGTCTGGCGGAGCGAGCCCTTAATGCGCTTGACCGTGGCCTCAGTCCAGCGGGCCGCGTCCGGATACTCCGTGGTAAAGCGTGTCATAAAGGCGTTGAGGTCAACCACCGTAAAGGCATAATCGAAGTTTTGTAGGCGCTCCCCCACCTCGACGAGCACGAGCTCGCGCACGATATCGTAGCGGCAGATCATGCTGTAGAAGATGGCCTGGTCCGTCTGCGTGGGAGTGCCGGATGCCATGAGCCTGGTTAGGGATGACGTAGCCTCGACGGCGGTTTTGGGGTCAATGCCGCGCGCGGCGCATACGGCGTCCGTGGGCACCATGGCGTCAAGGCGGCGAAGGCACGCGGTTGCGCGGTTGGCGACCATGCGCTCCGTAGGATATTGAAAGAGGTTCTCGCTCTTTACGCGTACAATGACCTGCTCGTCGCTTGCGCCCTGCATACGAAGGGCAGCGACGATGCGCATCTCATGCGGGAGGAATTGCTCGCGGGTGAGCACCCCCCCCCCCCCCGCTTTTTGTGGTTACATCCACAGTACACGCTCCAAGGGTGTCAAAGGCTGTCACAAGTACGCCGCAACCCGGCAGGCAGGCGCGGCGCACATGACAATAATCATACCTGTTGGTAAAAAAGTTACCACGCCCAGAGTGTCAAATGTTGAGTAACAAAATTTAATCCGGTTAACGGTCATTTTTGCAGCTTAGAAACTTTAACGAGGTCGCCCCAAATCACACTTGCCAGACAACCGCGCTTACGAATGCAGGCACGCACACGCCCAACGCCACCCTCCGCTACACTCAACATAGAGTTCTACATATGATTCTATGTAAGGAGTTTCATATGCCTGTCGTAAAGCCTATTTCTGATCAGACGCACGCGCTAACTACCATTCAGGAACGCGAAGATCACATTCAACGTACCATCGCTCATGGTTATGACGACCTCACCAACGGTCGTGTGCGCCCCTGGGAACAAGCGAAGGCCGAGGCGGATCGGATGCGAGCCTCGAGATAAG
>CABQMC010000027.1 GCA_902465115.1 uncultured Collinsella sp. | reverse complement strand
TAAAGCCGCGCTCAAAGTCGGTGTGGATGACACCGGCGGCCTGCGGGGCGGTCGCGCCCTGACGAACCGTCCAGGCCTTGACCTCCATCTCGCCGGCCGTAAAGAACGACTGCAGGCCGAGCAGCTTGTAGGCAGCCTGAGCGAGCACGTCCAGGCCGGGCTGCTCCAGGCCCAGGCTCTCCAGGTAGTCGGCGGCGTCCTCGGAATCGAGCTCGGAAAGCTCGGCCTCGATCTTGGCGCAGATGGGCAGCGGCTTAACACCATCGATGGGCGCCAGATCGTCGTTGAGCATATCCTCGTCCACGTTGGCCACATACAGGATGGGCTTCATGGTGAGCAGGAACAGGCCCTTGGCGGCAGCACGCTCCTCGTCGGTCATCTCCATGGATGCGGCGCGCTTGCCCTCGTTGAGCCAGGCAAGCAGGCGCTTAGCGACCTCGAACTTGGGCATAAGCTCCTTGTCGCGCTTGGCCTCCTTCTCGAGCTTGGGCAGCTGCTTCTCGAGCGTGCCCATGTCGGCCAGGATGAGCTCGGTCATGATGGTGTCGGCATCGCCGGCGGGATCGACGAACTCGCCCGTGCGGCCCACCTCACGCATGACGTTGGGGTCCTTAAAGTAGCGCACGACCTCGCAGATGGCATCGGTCTCGCGGATGTTTGCCAAGAACTGGTTGCCCAGGCCCTCGCCCTCGTTGGCACCCTTCACCAGGCCAGCGATGTCGACAAACTCGACCGTAGCCGGCACAATGCGGCCGGGGTTAACGATGTCGGCGAGCTTTTGCAGGCGGCTATCGGGCACATCGACGATGCCCACGTTGGGGTCGATTGTGGCAAACGGGTAGTTGGCGGCAAGGCCGGTCTTTTTGGTAAGCGCGGTGAACAACGTCGACTTGCCCACGTTGGGCAGGCCCACGATACCGATGGAAAGGGACACGACAGCTCCTTTTGGTACAGGTACTTCAAACTTCATAAGTATAGCGCCGCCGCAGCATCCGGGCGAATCCGGACACCGCGGCGGCGCAAATGAAGCAGAGATGCGTGAGGGTTCGAGACAGTAGTCCTTACTTAAGCTCGGGCCAGAAATCCTTGTTGGCCTCGATGAGCTCGTCCAGGATCTGCTTAGCAACGCTCGCCGAAGGAATGGTCTTGGAGAGCGTGAGTGCCTGCCAGAGCTTCTGGTAGCTGCCCTCGACCCAAGCCTGGACAACGAGCTTCTCGACGGAAACCTGCTGCTCCATCAGGCCCTTCTGGAACTGCGGGATCGGGCCCTGGCAGATCTTCTCAAAGCCGTTGGAACCGACGATGCAAGGCACCTCGACCATGGCCGTCGGGTCGAAGTTGGGCACAGCGCCATCGTTGGGGACGATCAGCAGGAAGCGCTCGAGCGTGTTCTCGGCCAGTGCGCAGGCAAGGTCGACGATGTAGTTGGCATGTACATCTGGCTCAAAGCCGCCGTCCTTGGCAGTACCCTTGGCGATGATGTCGCGGCAAGCGCCAAAGACCTTCTTCTCGCGGCCGTCCATAACCTCATTGGCGCGAGTGTAGTTGGGGTCAGACGTCTCGACGACATAGTCCGGGTACAGGTAATACTTGAGGTAGGTATTGGGAATCGTCTCGGGATCGACTGCATAGACATCCTTGGCCTTGCCGAAGGTGTGAATCCAGCTCTCCTCGACATGCTGCTCCTTACCGGCCTCGTGCTCGATGCCGTCCAGGTAGCCGTTCTTAGCCATGTGCTCCTTAATCTGCGGCATGAGGTCGTTGCCGTCCTTGTCGTAGATCTTGCTCCACCAACCAAAGTGGTTGAGGCCGTAGTAGCTATACTGCAGCTCGCGACGATCCTTGATGCCGCACATACGGCTCATCTTATCCATGAGGTCGATCGGCATGTCGCAGATGTTGATAATGCGGCTGTTGGGGCGCAGCACGCGGCAGGCCTCGGCGACGATGGCCGCGGGGTTGGAGTAGTTGAGCATCCAGGCGTTGGGGCTGTACTTCTCCATGTAGTCGAGGATCTCGATGACACCACCGATGGAGCGCATGCCGTAGGCGATACCGCCGGCACCGCAGGTCTCTTGGCCAACGCAGCCGTACTTGAGAGGAATCTTCTCGTCGAGCTCACGCATAGCGTACAGGCCAACGCGGATGTGAGCGAGGACGAAGTCGGTCCCGGTGAATGCGGTCTCGGGGTCGGTGGTGTAGTTGAACTCAACCTCGGGGGCGTTCTCGTGGAAGTAGATCTCGCAGGCCTTGGCCACGGTCTCCTGGCGCTCGGCGTTGTTGTCGTAGAAGGTCACCTTGTTGACCGGGAAGCGGTCGCGCTCCTCGAGCAGCATCAGAGCGATGCCCGGGGTGAAGGTGGAGCCACCGCCGGCAATGGTCACGGCATAGTTTTTCTTGGACATGATGTCCTCCTCATTCTGGCCGCTTGCTCAATCCATCCCCGTACGCGGCCTGCACGGTTTGGAATTGTTACCTAGAAGTGGAGTTTTTTATCTCTAGAATCGGCCTTGCGGTGCATACCGGCTCTGCAAGGCCGATTGTTTCGATGGACGATGGTTTACAGAAGACTCTCGAACTTCTCGCGAACCTGCGGGACGGTAAGGCCGATGATGACCTGGATTGACTGGCCTTGGACCACCAAGCCATGCGTACCGATCGCCTTGAAGGAAGCCTCGGGTGCAACGGCGCCCTTATCCTTGACGTTAACGCGCAGACGGGTGGCGCAGTTAGTTACATCGATGACGTTGTCCGTGCCACCGAGTAGATCGAGGATGTTCTCGGCAAGCACCAAGCGCTCATCATCTTTACTCTGGGCGACCGATTTGCTAGCAGCAGCACCGCCCTGCTTTTGCTTGTAGTCGGCCTTGGACTTGAGCTCGACCTCAACATCGTCATCCTCGCGACCGGGGGTCTTAAAGTCGAACTTGACGATCAGGAAGCGGAAGACCACGACCCAAAGAGCGGTAAAGCACAGACCGACAAGGATGGAGATGGCGTACTGCAGACCGTGTGCGGCCCAAAGGGGCAGCCAGTCCCACGAGAGCATCGAGATGATGCCGCCGTCGAAGATACCCACGACGCCAAGGAGGTTTTGAGCCATGCAGCCGAGCGCTCCGAGCACGCAGTGGACGACGAACAGGCCGGGCGCGATGAACAGGAAGGTGAAGTCAAGCGGCTCGGTAATACCGCAAAGCATAGCGGTAAGGGTGACCGGGATCAGCAGAGCCTTGACGCGCTGCTTGCGCTCGGGTTTGGCGGTCATATAAAACGCAATGGCGACGCCAAGCGAGCCGAAGACTTTAGTCCAACCAGGGCAGGTATAGGCAGCCCAGGGTGCGGCATCCTTAAGAGCAATGCTCGGATCGGCAGCCAGTTGGGGCAGGATGTTGGCCCAAGCAGCAAAGATGCCGCCGTTGACCGCCGCGTTGTCATAATAGAACGGCGTATAGATAAAGTGGTGCAGGCCCGTAGGAATCAGCACGCGCTCGAAGAAAGCAAAGACGCCCACGCCAAACGTACCGGCGGAAAGGATGAATCCCTGGAAGGCGGCGATAGCAGCCTGAACATGCGGCCATACCAGGCAGGCGATAAGAGCGACCGGAACCATAACGAAGAAACCGATCATATAGATGAACACGGAGCCCGAGAACACGCCCAGCCACTCAGGAAGTTCGGTGTCGAAGTACTTGTTGTGAAGCATCGTGGCGATACCCGAAATGATAAGCGCGCCCATGATGCCCATATCAAGCGTTTTGATGCTTGCGATAGTGGCAAGACCAGTACCGCTGCCCGCCTCGACAGAGTAGTCGACCCCAAAGACAGGGCCCCACTGCCCCAAGATTGTGCTTACAAAGTAGTTGAAGGTAAGGTAGATGGCCAAAGCCTCCATGCAGCAGCGAGCATTCTGCTTGTTCGCGAGCGAGATTGGCAACGCTACGCAAAACAGCAACGGCATCTGGTTAAAGAGCGTCCAACCACCCTGGAGCAGCACATTCCAGCAATCAAACCAAAGATGACCCGCAGTGGCCATCTCGCCAAAGATCGCCTCGGTGGTAAACAACGTACCCAGGCCGACGACGATTCCGGAAAATGCGAAAAGAATTGCAGGCGTGTACATTGCACCGCCGAAACGTTGTATCTTTTGCATCATGACGGGGAATCCCCCTCTCTTCATTCGGAGCGGCTGCGGTTTTGGCTTCACTCGAGACCGCAGACGCGCCGTTTGCGTGTACCTCGTGCAATAGGACGGGTGGGCCCGCTTCCCCGACTTCTTGCGCTTCTTTTTTATCATATCACTTATCTAGACAAGTTAATACGGTTTCTATGTTCGGTCAGCGGTCGATAATTGGCCGTAAACGGTATAAGTTCAGTATTTTGCCTGCTAAATCTGACATAGCTGATGGCTGCAATTAATATTTCTATTCAACTTGTCTAGATGTGCTTGTCTATACCTGTAGACATGCCTATACTTCATTACAATATTCACCGCCACGTTAAGGAGTCACCATGAAAAGCGCGGTCTTCTATGGAAAGCACGACCTCAGAGTCGAGGAATCGGCAAAGCCGGCCGTGGGCAAGCGCGACGTTCTGATCAACGTCAAAGCTTGCGGCGTCTGCGGTACCGACGTTCATATCTATGAAGGCGACAAGGGTGCAGCCGACGTTACCCCGCCCACGATCCTTGGCCATGAGTTTGCGGGCGTTGTCGAGGCCGTGGGCAGCGACGTCGCTGGCTTTAAACCGGGCGATCGCGTGTGCATCGACCCAAACCATCCCTGCGGCTGCTGCGAACCCTGCCGCGACGGAATCAACCACTACTGCGAGCATATGACCGGTTACGGCACCACCGTCAACGGCGGCTTTGCCGAGTACTGCTCCGTCGATATGCAGCAAGTCTACAAGTTGGGCGATCACACCAGCTTTGAGCAGGGTGCTATGACCGAGCCCGTCGCCTGCTGCCTGCACGGCATCGATATGTGCAACATCAAGCCCGGCAGCACAGTTGTCGTTATCGGCGGCGGCATGATCGGTCTGCTCATGATGCAGCTTGCAAAAAACGCCGGCGCCACCAAGGTTGTCTTGCTCGAGCCTGTCGAAGGCAAGCGCGAGGTTGCGCTCAAACTCGGCGCCGACCTGGCAATTGATTCCATCCACGAGGACGTCCCGGCCTGCCTGAAGCAGGAGGGCGTCGGCAACGTCGATGTCGTTATCGAGTGTGTTGGCAAGCCCGTCACCATCGAGCAGGCCATCCAGATCGCCGGCCACAAGGCTACGGTCATGATGTTCGGCCTCACCAAGCCCGATGAGACAATCACCGTCAAGCCCTTCGAGGTCTTCCAGAAGGAGCTTGTGCTTACCTCGTCCTACATCAACCCTTATACGCAGCGTCGCGCGCTCGAGCTCATCGACTCAGGCAGGATCGACGTATCCTCGATGGTCGCCAAGGTGGCTTCCCTCGACGAACTCGGCGCCATCCTGTCAGACCCAGCTCTGCGCGCCATGGGTAAATATATAATCGACCCCAGCAAGTAAATCGATCGACACCTGCGCGAGCAGTCCTCATCCGTCGTTCACGCACCCAGCTCTAGGAGACCGTCATGGCGCGAGCCATCTTCCAAACTATTTATGACAACGTGAAGCAGTCGATTGACGACGGCACATATGCCTATCAGAGTTATCTGCCTTCGGAGACTGAGCTCACGCAGCTGTTTGACTGTTCGCGCATGACGGTCCGTCGCGCCATCTCGATGCTTGCGGCAGATGGTTACGTGCTCCCCCAGCAAGGCAAAGGCATGCGCGTCATTCGCAACATCAGTGACGAGAAGAGTCGTGGCGGCGGCGGACTCGAGACTTTTAAGGAAATCGCGACCAGCCGAGGCTTTGAGCTCAAGACTGTCACCACCGTCTTTGAGCTCCTCGTCTGTAGCAAGGCACTCTCCAGGATTACCGGGTTTCCCGAAGGCTGCGAGCTTACGCGCGCCAAACGCATCCGTTATGCAGACGGGCATGCCGTGTGCTCCGACGACTCCTATTATCTAAGCTCACAGGTACCGGGACTAACACCCGAGATTGTCAACGACTCGATCTATCGTTACCTCGAAGAAGATCTTGGCATTAAGATTGCCACGGGCAAACGCGACGTAACGATCGAGCATCCCACGCCCGAGGATACGCGCGTGCTCGATCTCGACGACTTTAACGCACTCGCCGTTATACGCGGGCAGACCTACAACGCCGACGGCATCCTTATGGAATACACCGAGACCAAGCAGGTCCCCGGGTTCTTTTTGCTCCATGAAACCGTGACGCGCAACGGCACCGGTCGAACCGGCCACCAAAGCAGCATGAACTAACCATCTATTAGTTGCGGTGGGACAGTTCCTAGAATTGCCAGCTTAAGGGCAAAACAGGAACTATTCCACCGCAACTTTTTTGGCCGGCGGGGCAGTACCTGTCCCACCGGCCATCATTTACGCTCTTTTAGCTAGTCCGCGAGCTTCTCCACCTGATCGAGCATCTTGTCGAGCTTGGCCTTTGCTTCGGCCTTGACCTTCTCAGCTTCTTCGTGAGCCTTCGCCTTCTGGGCAGCCCTTTCCTCGGCCTCGGGGTCGACGACAACCAAGTTGGACGCATCGTGTTCAACCAGCTTGAGCGCATGCTCGGGACACACCTTGACACAGGCGCCGCAGCCTAAACAATACGTGGACTCCAACGCAAAGCGGCCGCTTCCCACCAGATCGCAGGCAAACGTGGGGCACACGTTGACGCACTCGCCACATGACGTGCACTTGTCAAAATCGCACTCCGGCGTGCTCACCTGCATGTTCTGGGCAAGCTCGGGGTGGTTTTGCAATGTCGAGAGCACCAGTTGGCGCCCATGAGTGAGCGAACGGCGACGCTTAGTCGTCGTGGTGCCACACATGGTGTTGAGCGTACGCTCCAGCTGGGTAATCTGATGGCGATGGGCTTTGAGCTTCTGCGTCACCGAGGCCAGCGCCGCCGTCGCCGGGTTGAGCTTGGTCACGGTTAGACCCGTGGTACGGGCAATCTTTTCCATGTACTCCTTGCGCTCGTACTCGCGGCGCTTATGACACTTGAGGCTCTTGGGGTCGACCTCCAAGCCCATACCCGTGCCGGACCACTCCTCGGCGGTAGCAATGGCCTCGCCCAGGATGTCCTCGCCACCGGTGTTACGGCATTTATCGCACACGCCCAGCGGTAGGTACACGCTCACGTTGGGATAATCGGCCAGTACCGAGAACCAGGTCTCGGCCGTAATATCGCCCACGCAGGCAACGACGACCTCGTTTTCGCGCGGCATGCGCTTGAGGGCGCGCGTACAGGTGACGTAGGCGGTCTCGTGGCTCGTAGCAGCAGAGACGATATCGTCATATAGGTTTTTGGGCGCCAGGCGCGGCGAGATGATTGCCTCGGTCGGACAGGCAGCGGCGCACAGACCGCACTTGCGACAGGAGTCGAGGATCTCGATGGCGTCTTCCTCGACCTCGATAGCGTTGACCGGGCACACGTCCATGCACGCGGTGCAGCCGCTCTTTTCGTTTTTGCAGGTCAAGCACGGAATGGTGTTGCCGCGTGGACGCTCCTTGTAGTCGGCAGGATTCCACTGCGGCGCCGATGGATCGAGTGCATCGGTCACGCCGCCAAGCGGATTTTTAAGAAAGTCGAAACCCTTGCTGATCTCGATAATGTCATCAAACAGATCGTGTTCCTGCGCCATGCGCGGCCCCTCCCTGAGCAGTGCAAACAAGCAAGAGATAATGATACGCTATCGGCCCACGCCTCGGGCAAATTACACGCGGAGCATCTTTGCGGCAAATAGCCCATGGCCTATCGCCGCCTCGATTGCACAAGGTCAATCAAGTGCCAAGCTATGCCTCGCACATGAGCTGCACGAGTTTTTGTTTGGTCACCTTGGCCTGCTCGTTGGCCATATTGCGCTCGTTTCTAAAGACCGCATTTGCAACACCCTGCAAATCGGCATCGGAAATCTCGCCAAGACCCAGCTCCTCAAGCGTCGTCGGCAGACCAACGCGCTGGCAAAACTCGAGCACCTGATCAAGCTCGGGCGCACGCTCCAGGCGCAGCTGCACCACCAGGCCAAATGCCACGGCCTCACCATGCATGGCCTTGCACTCGGGCAGAATCGTCAGGCCGTTGGCGATGGCATGCGCCAACGCCAAGCCACCGCTCTCAAAGCCGACGCCCGAGAGCAGAATATTGCACTCGATCAGACGCTCAACCGCCGGCGATATACGTCCCTTTCTGAGATCGCGCTTGGCAGCGACGCCGCACTCCATGAGCGTGTCATAGCAGGCACGAGCCGCAACCAGAGCCAAGTGCCCCGGCGTGCCACCGTGCTCGTTGGCACCGTGCGCCGCGGCGCACGAACGCGCCTCGAAGTACGTTGCCAGCGCATCGCCCATACCGGCGACCGTCATACGCAGCGGGGCCGCCGCGACCACGCTGGTATCGACCACGACCAGGTCTGGATTCTTCTCGAGCATCAGATAGCGGTCGAACGACCCATCCTCGTGATACAGCACCGAAATCGCGCTGCACGGACCGTCCATTGAAGCCGCCGTGGGACATACGCACAACGGCAACTCGGCATAAAACGCAACGGCCTTTGCGATATCTAGCATCTTGCCGCCGCCAATACCCACCACCATGTCGCAATACTCAGCCCGGGCTTCCTTAGCCATTTCGACAACGGCCTCTTCCGTACACGGACCGTTGTAAATCTTAAAGAACGGCTCACTCAGATCGTCGTCCAGAAATCCATCGACGATCTGCCTGCACAGCCGATCCTCGGTGCCTTGGTCAAACAAGACATAGGCAGCGCAGCCCAACCATGACAAATACCTGCCTTGACGCGACAGTTCGCCCGGCCCCTGAACATACCGGCCGGGACCGCCGTAAACCATAGGAAGCGCCATACGAGAATCCGCCCTTCATCAAACAACGATTGGTGCAAAGTAACCTTGCCCCTTTGCACCATAGCAAAAAGGGGCAAAGCCATCTGTTGGCTTTGCCCCTTCCTTAGCTTGATTTACTCATCCATGAGATAGTAGTGGCCCAGCGCGTCGGCGCCCAGGATGGCGTTTGCGACCATCTCGGGCGTCACCTCAAACGGCATGTTGCACATGGTGTCATCGGGCGCGCAGGCGGCCTCGGCAACAATCATGGCTTGCTCGCGCGTAAGCTCGGCAACGCCAAGTTCCTTCATCGTGACCGGCAGGCCAAGCTCAATGCAGAAGCCCAAGACTTCCTCGAGCTTCTCGGTCGGGGCATCCTCAAGTACCAGCTGGACGATAGTGCCAAAGGCGACCTTCTCGCCGTGATACATGTCGTGGCACTCGGGCAGCATCGTCAGGCCATTGTGGATGGCATGAGCAGCAGCAAGGCCCGAGCTCTCAAAGCCAATGCCCGAAAGCAGCGTATTGGCCTCGATGATGTGCTCGACGGCAGGCGTGAGCGCACCCTTCTCCAGCGCAACCTTGGCCTTGACGCCATCGGCCATAAGCGTCTCGTAGCAGAGCTTGGCGAGCGCCAGGCCGGCCATGCCGCCCTTGCCGCCGGCACAAGTGCCACCGTCGGCATCGTGCGTCGCCTGGGCCTCGAAATAGGTTGCGAGCGCATCGCCCATGCCGGAAACCGTCAGGCGCACCGGGCTCGCCGCGATAACCGTCGTATCCATCAGGACGATATTGGGGTTTGCCTTAAGGAAGAGGTACTTGTCGAACTGGCCGTCATCGGTATAGAGCACCGAAAGCGCCGAGCACGGGGCATCGGTCGAAGCAATGGTGGGGCAAATGATAACCGGGGATTCCAGGTAATAGGCAACGGCCTTCGCGGTGTCGAGGATCTTGCCGCCACCGACGCCGACGATGATGTCGCAACCGTTGTCACGGGCGAGCGCAACCAGGCGATCGACCTCGCCCTTGGAGCACTCGCCGTTAAAGTCCTCAAACAGCAGCTCGGCCTTAGCCTCGGCAAAGCCGCCCTCGATCTTGGCACCGACGCGCTTCTTGCCCGAAGGCGTCACGATGACGAGGGCCTTAGCGCCGAGCGGCTCGACATAGGAGCCGAGCTTGGCGAGCTCGTCCGGACCCTGGATGTACTTGCTGGGGCTATTGAAAATTGCAGCCATAACTATCCCATTCTCTAAAAGAAAAAAGAAAGGGGCTCCGTACAGATACGTGCGGAGCCCCTCGTTACGATAACAAGAGTCGATTAGAAATCGATGTCGGTGTCGTAGTAGCAGGCCTTGAGAATCTTCTCGAAGTCGGCAGCCTTGGTCTCACGCGGGTTCTCGGGCGTGCAGGCGTCCTGCTCGGCGTTCGCGGCGATCTCGGGCAGCTTGGCGAGGAACTCCTCCTCGGAAACCATCTGCGGGTTCTCGGCGTCGACCTTCACGCCACCATTCGCGTAATCCTTGATGGACTGCGGAATGTTGAGCTGGTCGTTGAGGTCGCGGATCTTCTGAACGAGCGCAGCGATGAGCTCCTCGTTGGTCTCGCCGGGAAGGTGCAGGATCTCCTTGGCCACGTAAGCGTAACGCTCGGCAGCACGCGGGTCCTTGGAGTTCCACTGGATGACCTTGCCCAGGTACATGGCGTTAGCAGCACCGTGGATGATGTGGCCGTTCTCAAAGGCAGCACCGGTCTTGTGAGCCATGGAGTGAACGATGCCAAGCAGGCCCGAGGAGAAGGCGATACCGGCGATGCACTGAGCCTCGTGCATGTGCTGACGGGCCTCATGGTCGCCAGCATAGGACTTGGGCAGCCACTCGACGATCTCGCGGATGCCGTGCAGAGCGTTGGCGTCGGTGAACATAGAGGCACAGGTGGAAACGTAGGCCTCCATGCAGTGGGTCAGAGCATCCATGCCGGTGTGAGCGCACAGCTTGGCGGGCATGGTGTAGGTGAGCTCGGGGTCGACGATGGCGACATCAGGGGTGATGTTGAAGTCGGCCAGCGGGTACTTGATGCCCTTGGCGTAGTCGGTAATGACGGAGAACGCGGTGACCTCGGTAGCGGTGCCGGAGGTAGAGGAGATGGCGCAGAAATGAGCCTTCTGACGCAGCTCGGGGAAGCTGAACGGCTGGATGATGTTGTCGAAGGACTCCTCGGGGTACTCGTAGAAGACCCACATGGCCTTAGCGGCATCGATGGGCGAGCCGCCGCCGATGGCGATAATCCAGTCGGGCTCGAACTCGCGCATGGCCTCGGCGCCCTTCATGACCGTCTCGATGGACGGGTCGGACTCGACGCCCTCGAACAGCTTGACCTCGAAGCCGCCCTCTTTGAGGTCGGCCTCAACGTCCTGCAGGAACCCGCCACGACGCATAGAGCTGCCGCCAGAAACGATGATGGCCTTCTTGCCCTTGAGGTTCTTCACCTCGTGGCGAGCGCCCTCACCAAAGTACAGATCGCGAGGATTGGTAAAACGTCCCATACTGTGCCTCCTAAACAAGCCCCTCTTAGACTTGCGTATATAACGGAGCACCCGATTGGCTCCGTTAGGACCGTTTTGCGCGTTGCCGGCGATGACAATGCGCGATATCTAAACGTCTCAACGCTCAGACAAACACTATTTTACCGTTCTGGCTGGTCAGTTATTCACCTAAAGCCGCCAATGATGAAACGTTTTTTCTATCCCTGAAGACCCTTGTGCGGCATTCATACTCCCAAGCTGGGCAAACGTTTTATCAAGGTTGACTACATATCCCGGGCAGGACGGTGCCCCTCCAAAATATGCACCGTTCGCCGCCAAAAATCGACCGTTTGCGGCACCGTGATACCACTCGGTCGTCCAAGGTGCCGACATTTGTGCGACATCCGTCTTCGTGGTGCAAAGGTGCAAGTCCAAGTGCGGCACCCCCGGTGTGCCACATGCGGGTAAACTAGAACTTTATATAGAGATATTTGAACCCTAACCGCAGCAAAGGAGGCTCCATGGCATTCGATCCCATTCAAGAGGATTGCCATCGCCTCGTTCTTGAGGCCTTGCGCCGCGACAATATCCCGCTCACCGACGCTGCCGCCGTAGAGCATCTGATGGAACAATTCACCCGCAACCCCGCACCGCTCATCGTGCACGACCGCGACCGCGCCGGGCACCTCGTTGCCAAGGTGGTCGAGGCTGTCGACTACCGCATTCCCTTTATCCCTGACGACACCCAGGCAGAGCAGGAAGAGGCAGCTGCCGAGAACATGCTCCGCGAGGCAGCCGCGCTCGATCCGGCCAACTGGGATGCCCAGCGCATGCTGACCGCCCTCACCGCCAGCTCCAACGAGGAATACGTGCAGTATCTGGTGTCCAAGTGCGACGAGGTGGAGCACGACCTGGCACTCAAGATCGCCTCGGCGCAGGACCCCTACGAGCGC
>CABQMC010000026.1 GCA_902465115.1 uncultured Collinsella sp. | reverse complement strand
GCGGCACCGAGCGGGCGGATACGCTCGTGGTCGACGGCGCGGCAGACCTCGTCGAGTACGGGTACGATGCCCTGCTCAAATACATCGGCGGGGGAGAGCTCCGCCGCATCGAGCGCGTCGGTGGTCATGTAGATGCGCGTTGCACCCTCCGCGCGAGCGGCCTCGGCGGCCTCGAGCGAGGTGACGGTGGCGCAGATCTGCGGCTCATCGCAGTAGTGCTCGGGCGCGGGGCGGGAATCACTGGTTACAATCGCCGGCAGCTCGAGCGTTTTCGCGCGCTCCTCGTACGGTGCCAGAATGGCCTCTTCCAGCGCCTTACAAGCGGTGGCGCGCACCTTGTGCACGGCGGAAAAGCCCATACCGCAGCCGGCGTCGAGCGAAACGTCAAAGCTTGCGGCCTCAAAGGGCGAGGAGCCCATGCGGCCCACATGCTCAACCAGATCGGATGCCTCGACGGCGCGGGTCTTGGCGGCCTCGACGGTGAAGCCCGTGGCGGTGGCGGTGAGCGCGGGGTTGTCATAGCAGGTGAGTGTGACAGTAAACGGCTCGCCCAGGCGCGCCACGACGGACACGTCAACAGCTCGGCGGCGCAGCACATCGCGCTTGAGCGCGGCGCCGGCGGCGTCGATGGCGCGCTGACTGCGAATCACGCGGACGCGGCAGCCCTCGGGCATGCTGCGGGGCACGCGGCACTCAATGATGTCACCGGCGGCGGCATCATCGGCGGCAATGGTGGTCAGGAACTGGTCAAACTCGTTATCGTGGCGAAGCTCCAGCAGGTCGCCCTTGCCCACGGGCTCAAACAACTCAATGCGGGCGATGGCGGCGCGCCGACGGCGGTCGTCGGGCTTGAGGCCGCGCACATCGCGGTTGGCCAGACGGCTGCCCAGTACCGTGCCCACGATCTGGCCGCGGTTGTTGGAACGCTCATAGCTCATCATCTCGTCGCCCGAGGTGCCGTCCTGATAGGCGTGCGTAAAGTCGCGGTTGAAGCAGCGCTTGAGCTGGCGCTGGCGGGCGGCTACCTCGTCCTTATCTACGGCGACCCCGGCCAGCATGTCATCAATCTGGTGACGATACACATCGACGATGGAATACACGTAATCGGGGGCCTTCATGCGGCCCTCGAGCTTGAGCGATGCGGCGCCGGCGTCATACAGACGGCGAACAAGCTGCGACGTGTTGGTGTCGCGCGGGCACAGCGCGCGCTCGCGACCGGCAGGGGAGAGCGAGCGGCCGTTCTCGTCGATCAGCTCGTAGGGCAGGCGGCAGGGCTGGGCGCACATGCCGCGGTTGGCCGATCGTCCCGCCATGGCAAAGCTCGAAAGCAGGCACAGGCCCGAGTAGCAAAAGCAGATGGCACCGTGGCTAAAGACCTCGAGGTCCACATCGGGCGCGGCGTTGTGAATGGCGGCGATCTCGTCGATGGAGAGCTCGCGCGAGAGAGTCACGCGGTCGGCGCCCTGCTCACGGCACCAAAGGGTTCCGCGGTCGTCGTGGATGTTCGCCTGGGTCGAGATATGTGTCTCGATGCCGGGCATGGTGCGCTTGACCTCAAAGAACAGGCCCCAGTCCTGGATGATGAAGGCGTCGGCGCCCAGCGTGGAGCAGCGATGGATGAGTTGCAACGCATCGCCCATCTCGGACTGTTTGATGACGATGTTGACCGTGACGTAGACGCGCGACCCGGCTAGATGTGCGGCGCGGCAGGCTTGCTCAAAGGCCTCGTCGGTAAAGTTGGTGGCCTTGCGGCGGGCGTTGAAGCTGCCCATGCCGCAATAGATGGCGTCTGCCCCCGCGGCGAGTGCGGCGGCAAAGGGCTCGGGCCCTCCGGCGGGCGCCAAAAGCTCGGGTCTGCGGTTGGTGGTTCGACTGGCGGTTGCGGTCATATCCTGCCTTTCAAAATGCTCAGATATTCAAAAGTATAGTGGTGCCGTTGCGGCAGGCGATGCCCGTGCTCCAAGCGGGATAAAGTCTTCAGCAGCTTGGGCTGGCTGACCCCGTGGAGAACCGTTCAGCGGTTCGGGGAAACCGTTGGGCGATAAAATATTCTCGCAAACTGATAATATTCTTGCATCGCACGGAAACCTTGATTACTATCCCAATCAAGCGCGGTGTTCAGACCGAACTGTGCCTCCCGGTGTGAACACCGCGCTCACACTCTCTCAATTGATCGTAAGGAGAAAAACATGAGCAAGACCGTCGTGTCTTCCGATAACGCACCCGCAGCCATCGGTCCGTATTCCCCCGGTATCCAGACCGGCAACATGGTGTTCCTGTCCGGCCAGCTGGGCATCGATCCCGCAACCGGCAAGATGCCCGAGGGCGTCGAGGCCCAGGCCAAGCAGTCCCTTGCTAACGTCGAGGCCCTGCTGACCGCTGCCGGCGCCACCTTTGCCGATGTCGTCAAGACCACGGTCTACCTGGCCGACATTGCCGACTTCGCTGCCGTGAACGAGATCTACGCTTCCAAGTTCGAGGCCCCGTTCCCCGCGCGCAGCGCCTTCCAGGTTGCCGCCCTTCCGGCCGGCGGTCTGGTCGAGATCGAGGTCGTCGCCGCTCTCTAAGACGTTGGCGAAAACAAAACATGACATGCAAAAAGACCCTGCAGTGCGTGTGAACTGCAGGGTCTTTTGTCAAGCGATGCGACAAAAATGATCCGTTTCCCTCCGTCCCCAAGGGTTAACGTTTAGCCTTCCTTGCGGACTTTTTGCAGGTAGCGGTAGACGCTGGGCTCCGAGATGCCCAGCGCGGTGGCGGCGCAGGCCACGGCACCCTTGAGCATGAACACCCCGTTGCCGTTGAGGTGGCGAATGACGTCCACGCGGTCGCTTTGACCAAGCGATGCTACATCCAGCCCGCGCGCGCTCAGCAACTCGGCAATGCTGCGGTCGATGAGCTCCTGCGTAGACTCCGAAAGGCTTTCGACCTCGATAGACGCGGGCTCTGCCTGTCTAGGCGCCGCGTCGAAGCACGCCATGAGCTGCTGCGCCATGGCGTTGATGGAGCGCACGGTCGAGAGGTCGGTGTTGACGCAGAGCATGCCGACGATCTCGTCATTCTCGCGGATAAAGTACGTCGCTGACTCCAATGTCTTGCCACCGGCACCGCGGCCCTCATAGCCCGTAATAAACGGCAGGTCGCGATACTTAGCGTCGTGCATGATCTTGAGCGCCAGATCGGTGGCGGGACCGCCGACCTTACGGCCGCTTACGATGCCGTTGCGAATATCGACGATGGCGTGGTCGGGATCCGAGAAATCGTGCAGCACGATTTCGCTGTTTTTGCCGAGTATCTGCTCCAGGAAATCGACCATCGGCAAAAAACGACGTACGGTCTCGTTCACGGGCAACTCCTTTGGGTTCTATCGAAGTGTTCATAACAATTTTTTATCATGGTAACACGCTGCTCATCATCTCGTATATCCGCAGGTACATTGCGTAATACAGACGAACGGTAGGAATTTGGCGGTAAACGGTTGACCAAAAGAAAAGTTAGATGATATTTTGACCAGACACTTTCCTGACCTGCGGAAATGCGTTATCTCAGCTGAAGAATAGTCTGATAACAAAAAATTATTATTGAGAATGAGAATCATCTTTAATACGATATGCAACGAAGGCACAACCTCAACCCCGCACTGCGTCACAATAGAGCGTTAGATGCGAAAACAACTATTTCGAGGATTGGTGGTCAAATGACCCAGGAGACGGTTACGAACGGCACTGAAGCCCTGTTCACTCGCGAAGGCATGCCGCCCGTTAAGGAAATGATCCCGTGTGCCCTTCAGCACGTACTGGCATCGTTTGCCGGCATCATTACCCCGGCGGTCATCATGGCCGGCGTCTACGGCTTTAATAGCCAGCAGAGCACCGACATCATTCAGGTTGCGCTCATTCTTTCGGCAATCGACACGGCCCTTCAGGCCTTCGCTCCCTTCCGTCGCATTGGCGGCGGCCTGCCCATCGTCATGGGCGTTTCGTTCGCGTTCCTGCCGGCCCTTCAGGCCATGGGCGCCTCGGGCTTTAGTTTTGGCGCGCTGCTGGGCGGCGAGATCGTTGGCGGTGCCGTCGCGGTCCTCTTTGGTCTGGCCTACAGCAAGATTAAGTGGCTGTTCCCGCCCGTCGTGACCGGCACGGTCATCTTCTCCATTGGCGTCTCTCTCTATCCCACGGCCGTCAAATACATGGCCGGTGGCATGGGCACGCCGTTGTGGGGCACCCCGCAGGCATGGTGCGTCGCTCTTATCACCTTCGCCGTGGTCTTTGCGCTCGCCAACTTTGGCAAGGGCACGCTCAAGCTGGGATCCGTGTTCTTTGGCATGATCGTTGGCATGATCGTTTCGATCCCCTTTGGCATGATCGACTTCTCCAGCGTCGCCACCGCCCAGGTCTTCGCTCTTCCCAAGCTCATGCCCTACGCGCTCGAGTTTGATCCCGAGGTCTGCATTACCCTCGCCGTCGTGTTCCCCATGGTTGCCATCCAGGTTATCGGTGACGTTTCCGCCGCCTGCCTGGGCTCCATCGACCGTATGCCCACCGAGCGCGAGCTCTCCGGCGCTATCGTGTCCCAGGGCCTCACTTCTATGGTCGGCGGCCTGCTGGGCGGTCTTCCCACCAGCGCCCTTGGCCAGAACGTGGGCATCATCTGCTCCAACAAGGTCGTCAACAAGTGGGTCTTTGTGATCATCGCGGCCGTCTTTGCCATCGCCGGTCTGTTCCCGCAGCTCTCTGCCGTGCTCTCCGCTATCCCGCAGCCCGTCATCGGCGGCGCGACCGTCGGCGTCTTTGGCACCATCACCATGAACGGCGTGCGCATGTTCACCCGCGAGGGCCTCACGCAGCGCACCACCACCATCGTCGGTACCTCCGTCGTCTTTGGCCTGGGTATTTGGATGGCCAGCGGTTGCCTTGCCGGCGAGGGTATGCCTACCTGGGTGTCCACCGTCATCGGCTCCAACGCCGTGACCCCCACCGCCATCATGGCCATCGTGCTCAACCTGATCCTTCCGCAGACGCCGGTCGTGGCTCAGCACATCGATGCCGCCAAGGATGCTGCTGTGAATCTGGTCCTGCCCGAGAGCAAGAAGTAACCAATTCGGTGCTATTCGCCGGCGGACGCATCGCCTCGGCGCCATGCGGCGCCAAGCCGCACTTCAAAGGGCTTGTCCCTTTGGTGAAGCGTTGACGGGAGAGGGCCCGTTTCCGGTGTAGGCCGGCGCTTCGCACTTCCGCCATGTCAGAGGTGTCAAACCCCGCCTCTGATGTTGAAGGGAGCATTTATGCTTCTGGTCGCTAACGGTTCCGTCTTTACCCGCAACGCTCAGACTCCGTTCATTCCCAACGGTGCGGTCGCCATTGACGGAGATACGATTGTCGAAGTGGGCCCCGAGCGCGAGCTCAAGGCCAAGTACCCGGATGCCGAGTACGTCGACGCCCAGGGCAACCTCATCATGCCCGGACTTATCAACTGCCACACCCACATCTACTCGGGTCTGGCCCGCGGCCTTGCCATTAAGGGCTGCAACCCCACCAACTTCCTGGAGAATCTTGAGCAGCAGTGGTGGAAGATTGACGACAACCTGACGCTCGACGGCACCAAGGCCAGCGCCTATGCCACGATTCTGGATTCCATCCGCGATGGCGTTACCACGATCTTCGATCACCACGCGAGCTTCTGCGAGATTCCGGGCAGCCTCTTTACCATTAAGGACGCCGCTCAGGAGCTGGGCATGCGTTCGTGCCTGTGCTACGAGGTCTCCGACCGCCGCGGTCAGGAAAAATGTGACCAGGCCATTGCCGAGAACGCCGAGTTTGCCCAGTGGGCCGCCAAGGAGCGTCGCGATAACGACAACCACATGATCGCCGCAATGTTTGGCGGTCACGCCACCTTTACGCTGTCGGACGAGACCATGGATAAGATGGCCGAGGCCAACAACGGCCTGACCGGTTTCCACATCCACGTGTGCGAGGGCATGAATGACGTGTGGGACTCCCGCCTCAACCGCGGCGGCATCAGCCCCGTCGAGCGCCTGCTGCAGCACAACCTGCTCGGTCCCGACACCATGCTGGGTCACTGCATCCACGTGACGCCTGCCGAGATGGATATCGTCAAGGAGTCCGGCACCTGGCTGGTCAACAACCCCGAATCCAATATGGGCAACGCCGTGGGCTGCGCCCCCGTGCTCGAGTTCTTCCGCCGCGGCATCCCCGTGTGCATGGGCACCGACGCCTACACCCACGATATGCTCGAGAGCCTCAAGGTTTTCCTGATCATTCAGCGCCACAACGCCGCTATGCCCAACGTGGGCTGGTGCGAGGCCATGACGATGCTGTTCGAGAACAACGCCAAGATGGCCAGCAAGTACTTCGATCGCAAGCTCGGCGTGCTCGAGGCCGGCGCTGCCGCCGACGTCATCGTTATGGATTACAAGCCCTTTACGCCGCTGAGCGAGGAGAACATCGACGGCCATATGCTCTTTGGCATGATGGGAAAAAACTGCCGCACCACCATCATCAACGGCCGCGTCCTGTACAAGGATCGCGAGTTTGTCGGTATCGATGAGGACAAGATTAACGCGTGGACCATGGCTGAGTCCAAGAAGCTCTGGAGCACGCTCAACGATCGCACCTACTAATTACAAGTAGATTCACGCGCGTTGGATGTTTCGCCGCATTCGATGCGCGTATAGGCGACCTCCGCGGGGTCGCCGGCGCTGTGCTAGCGCTACACCGTATTTGCGCCCGTCGCGCGGTCTCGCCGGGCGTTACAGAGAGGAGCTCATTATGAGCGACATCATGAGGCCGATCCCGTTTTCGCAGCTGATGAACTGGATCATCGAGGAGCACAAGACTCAGGGCGCCATCTTTGGCGTGCGCAAGATGGTCACGACCAACCAGGAGGGCGCGCTTCCCATTTTTGACGAGCGCATCGAGACTCCGTTTGGCCCGGCCGCCGGCCCCAACACGCAGCTGGCCCAGAACATCGTGGCATCCTACGTGGCCGGCTCCCGCTTCTTTGAGCTTAAGACCGTTCAGGTTATGGACGGCGAGGAGCTCTCCAAGTGTGTGAACAAGCCCTGCATCGTGGCTCAGGACGAGTGCTACAACTGCGAGTGGTCGACTGAGCTCGAGGTTCCGCAGGCTTTTGCCGAGTACGTGAAGGCATGGTTCGCCTGCCACCTGATCGCTCGCGAGTACGGTCTGGGTAGCCCGGACGGCTTTGTCTTTAACATGTCCGTGGGCTATGACCTGGAGGGTATCAAGAGCCCCAAGGTCGACGCCTACATCGAGGGCATGAAGGACGCCAGCGGCTCCGAGGTTTGGAACGAGTGCCGCACGTGGGCGCTCGCTAACCTGGACAAGTTTGAGCACGTCGACGCCGCATTTGTCGAGTCCATTCCGGCGCGCGTCTCCAACTCCATCACCGAGTCCACCCTGCACGGCTGCCCGCCCGCCGAGATCGAGCGCATCGCGACCTATCTGATCACCGAGAAGGGCCTCAACACCTACATCAAGTGCAACCCCACGCTGCTGGGCTATGAGTTTGCCCGCCAGCGTCTGAACGAGCTGGGCTTTGACTACATCGTCTTCGATGACACGCACTTCCGCGAGGACCTGCAGTGGGCCGATGCCGTGCCTATGTTCGAGCGCCTGATTGCCCTGTGCGCCGAGCGCGGTCTGGAGTTTGGCGTCAAGCTCACCAACACCTTCCCCGTCGACGTGACGAGAAACGAGCTGCCTTCCACCGAGATGTACATGTCTGGCCGTTCGCTGTTCTCGCTGACCATCGAGGCTGCCCGCCGCATTACCGAGCAGTTCGATGGCAAGCTGCGCATCAGCTACTCCGGTGGTGCCACGGTCTACAACATCCGCGCCCTGTACGATGCCGGCATTTGGCCCGTCACCCTGGCGACCGACGTGCTCAAGCCCGGTGGCTACGAGCGCTTTAGCCAGATGGCCGGCGAGTTTGCCGACCTGGATGGCAAGCCGTTCGCGGGCGTCTCTCTCGACGCCGTGACCGCGATCCAGACCGACTCGCTCACCAACCCGCTCTACAAGAAGCCGCTGCGCCCGCTGCCCGACCGCAAGGTCGCCGGCAAGAGCCCGCTTTCCGACTGCTTTACGACGCCGTGCCGTACGAGCTGCCCTATCCAGCAGGATATTCCCGCCTACCTGGCGGCTGTTGACGAGGGCCGCTACGAGGATGCACTCAACATCATCATCGAGCGCAACGCCCTGCCGTTCATTACCGGCACCATCTGCCCGCATCCCTGCGGCCGTGCCTGCGAGCGTGCGTTCTACGAGCCCGAGGGCGCCCAGATTCGCGCCAGCAAGCTCAAGGCCGCCCGCGAGGCCATGACCGCCGTGCTGCCCAAGCTGCGCGCCCAGGCCATCGCCAACGACGGCGAGCACAACGTAGCCGTTATCGGCGGCGGCCCGGCCGGACTGGCGACGGCGTTCTTCCTGACGCGCGCCGGCGTGCCCGTCACCATCTTCGAGGCCCGCGATTCGCTTGGCGGCGTGGTCCGTCACGTCATCCCCGAGTTCCGTATCGCCAGCGACGATATCTCCCACGACGCAGAGCTCTGCCTGGCCTTTGGTGCTAAGGTGCAGCTCAATGCCCGCGTGGATTCCATCGACGAGCTCAAGGCTCAGGGCTTTACCGACGTTGTCGTGGCCACCGGTGCCTGGATGCCCGGCTCTGCAGGTTTGGGCGAGGGTGCCGAGCTCGACGTGCTGGAGTTCCTCGAGGCCGCCAAGAAGGGCGAGAAGCTCGAGCTGGGCGAGGACGTCGTAGTCATTGGCGCCGGCAACACCGCCATGGATGCGGCCCGCGTGGCCAAGCGCCTGGCTGGTGTGAAGAACGTACGCCTGGTGTATCGCCGCACCAAGAAGCAGATGCCCGCCGACGAGGAAGAGCTCGATCTTGCTCTTGCCGATGGCGTTGAGTTCTGCGAGCTGCTGGCGCCCAAGGCACTTAACGGCGCCGTGCTGACCTGCGATGTTATGGAGCTTGGCGAGCCGGATGCAAGCGGCCGTCGCAGCCCTGTCGCCACGGGTGAGACCGTCGAGCTTCCCGCCACCACGGTGATCTGCGCCGTTGGCGAGGGCATCGATGCCAGCCTGTACGATGCCGCGGGCGTCGAGCACGACCGTCGCGGCCGCCTTGCCGCCACCTCCACCGGCGTCGAGGGCGTCTGGGCTGCGGGCGACTGCCGTCGCGGTCCTGCCACCGTGGTTGAGGCTATTGCCGACGCCGCCGAGGTCGCCCGTGCCATCGCCGGCGTGGACTTTAACAAGTACGCCGATTGCAACGAGCAGGCTGGCCGCGAGGATACCTGCTACGAGCGCAAGGGGTCGCTGTGCCGCGACAAGCGCAACTGCACCAAGACCCGCTGCCTGGGCTGCGGCTCGATGTGCGAGGTCTGCTGCGACGTGTGCCCCAACCGCGCCAACGTTGCCATTAAGGTGCCGGGCCTGGCCAAGCATCAGGTCGTCCACGTCGACGGCATGTGCAACGAGTGCGGCAACTGCGCCGTGTTCTGCCCCTACCAGGAGGGTCGTCCCTACAAGGACAAGCTCACCCTGTTCTGGAGCGAGCAGGACATGGAGAACTCCGAGAACGAGGGCTTCCTGGCCGTGGACGAGGATCACTTTAAGGTCCGCGTCGCCGGCACGGTCCGCACCGTCTCGGTCGATGCCGTCAACACCGGTCTTCCCGAGGCCGTCCGCCTGACCATCAGGGCTGTGCGCGACAACTATTCGTACCTTCTTAAGAAATAGGCGAGTCTCTTATGGCCAAATCCATTCAACATAACGTGGCCTACGTTGCCTGCGGAAGCGGTTGCGCCTCCGCAGGCGGCGACGCCCGCTGCAGCGAAGGCTGCATTGGCTGTGGCGCCTGCGTTACGGCCTGCCCCCACGGTGCCATCGCACTGGTCGACGGCGTCGCCCGCGTGGACCGCTCCAAGTGCACGGGCTGTGGCCTGTGCGGCATGGCGTGCCCGCAGCGCGTGATTGCCTTCGTTCCCGGCTACCAGAACATCCTGGTGCGCTGCAACAACACGGATAAGGGCGCCATTGCGCGCAAGATCTGCGACACCAGCTGCATCGGTTGCGGCATGTGCGCCAAAAAGTGCCCTGCCGGCGCTATCCGCATCGAGGACAACTGCGCCCATATCGACGGCGTGGACTGCCTGTCGTGCGGCATGTGCGCCGTCGTCTGCCCGCATGGCGCCATCCACGACCGCACCGGCATCGCCGCCGGCGTGTAGAAGGGAATCACCATGGCACAGGAATTCACTTTTACCGTTAACGGTGTCGTGCACGCGACGACGGAGAATAAACCACTGCTGCGCTATCTGCGCGACGACCTGCACATTCACTCCGCCAAGGACGGCTGCTCCGAGGGCGCCTGCGGCACCTGCACCATCCATGTGGACGGTGCAGCCGTCAAGGCGTGCGTGCTGACCACCGCTCTTGCCGCCGGCCGCAACATCGTGACCGTCGAGGGCCTGCCCGAGGACGTGCGCGAGGCCTTTGTGTACGCCTTTGGCGCCGTGGGCGCCGTGCAGTGCGGTTTTTGTATTCCCGGCATGGTCATGGCGGGTGCGGCGCTCATCGCCGAGGACCCCGAGCCCACCGAGGAACAGATCAAGTACGCCATTCGCGGTAACGTCTGTCGCTGCACCGGCTACAAAAAGATTATCGAGGGCATCTCGCTGGCCGCTGCGGTGCTCCGCGGCGAAAAGCAGATCGACGAGGACCTGGAGCGCGGCGATGACTACGGCGTGGGCAAGCGCGCCTTCCGTATTGACGTGCGCAAGAAGGTGCTCGGCGAGGGCAAGTATCCCGACGACATCGACGAGCTCGATCAGCCGGGCCTGACCTATGCCAGCGCCGTGCGCTCCAAGTATCCGCGCGCCCGCGTGCTTTCCATCGACACCTCCAAGGCCGAGGCCCTGCCCGGTGTGGTGGGCATCCTGCGCGCCGAGGACGTGCCGGTCAACCAGGTCGGCCACCTTATCCAGGACTGGGACGTCATGATCGCTCAGGGCGATATCACCCGCTGCGTGGGCGATGCCATCGTGCTGGTGGTCGCCGAGGACGAGGCGACGCTCGAGAAGGCCAAGAAGCTCGTAAAGATTGACTACGAGCCGCTGGAGCCCGTGCGCAACATTGTCGAGGCCAGGGCCGCCGACGCCCCGCGCCTGCATGACAGCTTCTTTGCCTTTGGCAACACAGTGGAGCTCAAGGACAACGTGTGCCAGAGCCGTCATGTGACGCGCGGCGACGCCGCCAAGGCGCTGGCGGAGAGCGCGTTTACCGTGACACAGCGCTTTACCACGCCCTTTACCGAGCATGCCTTCTTGGAGCCCGAGTGCGCCGTTGCCTTCCCGTACAAGAATGGCGTCAAGGTGCAGTCGACCGACCAGGGTGCCTACGACACGCGCAAAGAGTGTGCCCACATGTTTGGCTGGGATAGCGAACCCGAGCGCGTGGTCGTCGAGACCATGCTCGTGGGCGGCGGCTTTGGCGGCAAGGAGGACGTGTCCATCCAGCACCTGGCCGCGCTTGCCGCATATAAGCTCCAGCGTCCTGTGAAGTGCAAGCTCACTCGTGCCGAGTCGCTCGCGTTCCATCCCAAGCGCCACGCCATGGACGGTACCTTTACACTGGGTTGCGACGCCGAGGGCAACTTTACCGGCCTGGATTGCGAGATCAACTTTGACACCGGCGCCTACGCGTCGCTGTGTGGCCCGGTGCTCGAGCGCGCCTGCACACATGCCGTCGGCCCCTACAAGTACCAGAACACCGATATTCGCGGCTTTGGCTACTACACCAACAACCCGCCCGCCGGCGCGTACCGCGGCTTTGGCGTTTGCCAGTCCGAGTTTGCGCTCGAGAGCCTGATCGACCTGCTGGCAGAGAAGGTCGGCCTGGATCCGTGGGAGATCCGCTACCGTAACGCCATCGAGCCGGGCGAGGTTTTGCCCAACGGCCAGATTGCCGACTGCTCCACGGCGCTTAAAGAGACGCTGCTCGAGGTCAAGGATGCCTACTATGCGCATCCCGGACACGCCGGTATCGCCTGCGCCATGAAGAACGCCGGCGTGGGCGTTGGCCTGCCCGATGCCGGCCGCTGCAAGATCCGCATCGAGAACGGCGTGGCTGTGGTCTATGCCGCCACGTCCGACATCGGCCAGGGCTGCAACACCGTCTTTTTGCAAGACGTTGCCGAGGCATGCGGCCTGCCGCTTCGCTGCATCGCCAACGGCGAGTGCTCCACCGAGAACGCTCCCGACTCCGGCACCACGTCTGGTTCGCGTCAGACGGTCGTGACCGGCGAGGCCGTGCGCGGTGCCGCCTTCCTGCTGCGCGATGCCATGCTTGATATCGAGGCCGGCAAGTCTG
>CABQMC010000025.1 GCA_902465115.1 uncultured Collinsella sp. | reverse complement strand
GCTCGGCCGCGGCGGCCTGGTTTTGATCCCGACCGAGACCGTCTACGGTGTCGCCGTGGCAGTCAACGCCTTCTCGGACGCCGTGCCCCAAGATACAAGCGAATTCCCATCGTGGCCGCGCGATCCGCAGGCTGCCGTCAATGGCGCCGCAGTTCCTGCGCTCGGCACCGGCTATCGCCGTATCTTCACTCTCAAGCAACGTGAACTCACGCAAACTGTCGCTTGGCTGGTCGATGGCGTCGAAGCACTCGACCGCTATGGCGTGGATATCCCGGAAGATGCCCGCGTACTCGCGCGACGATGCTGGCCGGGAGCCCTGACTATCGTGGTCAAGGCAGCCCCCTGCGTGCCGACCTTTATGCGCGCTGCCGACGACACGGTGGCCCTGCGCGCTTCGGCCTCTCCCGTGGTCCAAGCGCTCATCCGCGCCTGCGGCAGTCCCCTTGCCTGCACGAGCGCCAACACGCACGGCGCGCCTTCGCCGGCAAGCTTTGCTGCCGTCGAGGGTCGCATCCTGGAGGGGGTCGATGTTGCCGTCGACGCCGGTGAGACCCCGTGTCGCGACGCCTCGACCATCGTGTCGTTCCAGCACGGCGGGCTCCAGATCCTGCGCCAAGGCGCACTTCCCGCATCAGAGATCGAACGGGTCCTGTCCGACCCGATGCAATAGAAAGGTATAAGCGATGTCGTTGAATCTGGGCAGCCTGGGCATGGAAGATGCCTCGTTTGACTTTGGCGGTTCCTACATAATGGCGCTCGACTGCGGCACCACCTCGGTACTTGCGACCATCGTCGACGAGTACGGCTGCATCGTCGCGCAGGCACGTCGTAGCGTCAAAACCAGCTTCCCGCGTCCCGGTTGGATAGAGCAAGACCCCATGGAGGTGCTTGCCAGCCAGATCGGCGTGATGATGGAGGTCCAGTTTAAGAGCGGCATCCATTCTGACCGCATAGCCGCCATCGGTATCTCCAACCAGCGCGAGACCACGGTGGTGTGGGACCGCATAAGCGGCCAACCCATCTATAACGCCATCGTGTGGCAATGCCGTCGCACCGCACCTCTGATCGACGAGCTGGTCGAGCGGGGCGCAGAAGAGCTGGTGCGCTCCCGCACGGGACTCACGCTCGATCCGTATTTCTCGGCTTCCAAGGTGCAGTGGATCCTCGACAACGTCGACGGTGCGCGTGAGAGCGCGGCGGCGGGCGACCTCATGTTCGGCACCATCGACACCTGGCTCATCTACAACCTCACCGGCAGTCAGGTCTTTGCCACCGACTACACCAATGCCAGCCGCACGGCGCTCTTTAATATCCATACGCTCGATTGGGACGACGACCTGCTGGCGCTCTTTGACGTTCCACGTTCCATGATGCCCGAGGTCCGTTGGAGCTCGGGCGACTACGGCCGCGTCGCGAGCGACATCATGACCAACATGCCGCCCATCATGGGCGTGGCGGGCGATCAGCAGGCGTCGCTGTTCGGCCACTGCTGCTTCCATCCCGGCCAGACCAAAAACACCTATGGCACGGGTTGCTTTATGCTCATGAACACCGGCGACGAGGTCGTCGAATCCAAGAACGGTCTGGTCTCCACGATCGGTATCGCCGCGGACGGCAAGATCAGCTATGCGCTCGAGGGTTCTATCTTTGCCGCCGGTTCCACCATGAACTGGCTGCGCAACAACATGGGCATCATCTCGAGCGTGAGCGAGTCGGCACAACTCGCCGCTTCGATTAGCGACAACGAGGGCTGCTACTTCGTTCCCGCCTTCGCTGGCCTGGGCGCTCCCTGGTGGGACCCGCGTGCCCGCGGTATCGTGTGCGGCCTGACCGGTGCCTCGAGCCGTGCGACCATCGTACGTGCCGCCTGCGAATCCATGGCCTATCAGAGCTACGACGTGCTGCGCGCCATGGAGCAGGACGTGGGGCTTTCGATCGAGCGCCTGTCTGTCGATGGCGGTGCCTCGCGCAACGAGTTCATCATGCAATTCCAGGCCGACCTGCTGGATATCCCCGTGCTGCAATGCGAGACGGTGGAGACCACGGCAATCGGCGCCGCGTACTTGGCGGGTCTTGCCGTCGGCTATTGGGAAGACCTTGAAGAGCTGGAGCAAAATGCCCAGATCGTTAGGACCTTCCTTCCCCACATGTCCGCCGAACGCCGCGAGCAAAACCTTGCGGGCTGGCGTGATGCAGTCAGGCGCTCGCTCAGCACCGCACAGTAGGGCTGTGATGGTCTGCTCGATATAACAAACCGCTAAACTAATGCATGGCGTGCGGCGGCAACATTGCTTCGCGCCTTGTCAGCAAGGCCGTTTTGCGGCCGCAACGAAAGGGGCAATCAACCCATGACCGTCACCTACGACGCGTCCCGTGTGACGCTTGTCGACCACCCGCTCGTCCAGCACAAGCTGTCGATTCTGCGCGACAAAAACACCGGCACCAACCAGTTCCGCCAGCTCGTGCGCGAACTCGCACTTTTTGACGGCTACGAGGCCATGCGCGACCTGCCCATGGAAGACGTCGAAGTCGAGACCCCCATCACTACTGCCACGTTCAAACAGCTCGCCGGCAAGAAACTCGCCATCGTGCCCATCCTGCGTGCGGGCCTTGGCATGGTCGACGGCATCCTCGACCTGGTGCCCTCCGCTCGCGTGGGCCACATCGGCATGGAGCGCGACGAGGTCACCCACGAGCCGCACGAGTATTACTGCAAGATGCCCAAGGATATCGACCAGCGCATCTGCCTGGTCGTCGACCCCATGCTCGCCACGGGCGGTTCGGCCGAGATGGCCATCAGCTACCTGCGCGAGCGCGGTGTCAAGGACATCCGCATGCTGTGCATCGTCGCCGCGCCTGAGGGCCTCAAGTCACTGACCGAAAAGGACCCCGACGTACATATTTATACGTGCGCCATCGACGACCATCTCAACGAGGCCGCCTACATCGTTCCCGGCCTGGGCGACGCCGGCGACCGCATCTACGGCACGCTGTAATCTCTGGGCCATACCGGCTAACGTCGAAAATACGAAGAAATGGTGCGCGCGGGCGAGCAAAAGACGTCCACGCGCGCTCCTGTTAACGGACGTTTTGCGCTGAGGGGTTCGAGAAAAACGTATTACCGTACCTGCGGCATAAAGAAGGTCTTAAGAAAACGAACAGGTGCGTATTAACCGATGCTTTTTCGGTTGTACTTTAGCGATTGGCTCGTACAATAGTCACCAATGTTTGGCGGGAACTGTCCTGTGAGGCGATAAAAAAGGAAAGTGAGGACGCCAGTGTTTCAGATAGCCGATCTGCTCGCTATCGTTGCAGGTGCCATCGCGGGCGCGATTGCCTTCCTTCCGTTTGTCTTTACGCTCAAGCCGGTTCTTGACGATAAGCAGAATGCGGACATGCTCAAGGGTATGGTGAGTCTCGCGGTCTCGGCAATCGCGTTGCTTGTCTTTACCTTGGTTGTGTTTGTGTTGTTCGGAGAGGCATTTCGCATGTTCCTCCTGGGCGAGGCGATCGGCTTCGTGGCCTTTATGGCCGCCTGCGCGGTTCGCGTCGCCAAGGCGCTGCGAGATCCTCATGAGGTCGAAAGGTAAGTCGTGGAAATTTTTGAAAAGCTGCCTGATGAGATTAATCATCTGGTCAGCGAGTTCAGCTCCACCCCTGTCGTGGGCGATCTGAGCTGCGGCATCACGCAGTACTCGTTTTGGCTGATCGTCTCCACGATCGTGCTCCTGATCGTCCTGGCCGTGTTCAAGAAGAAGCAGACCCTGGTTCCCAAGGGCTTCTTCGTCAACGGTTTCGAGTACATCATCGAGTACGTCGAGAACGATATCGGCAAGGGCGTCGTGGGTGAGAACTGGAAGAAGCACTTCCCGTTCCTGTGCTCGCTTTTCCTGTTCATCCTGATCAACAACATGATCGGCCTGATTCCGGGAATGAAGCCCGGCACCGGAGCAATCGGCTCCACCGCCGCGCTCGCCATCTTCGCCTTCGTGTACTTCATCTACTACGGATGCAAGGCTCACGGCGTGATCGGCTACATCAAGAGCCTCGCTCCGCAGGGCGTGAGCTTCCCGATGAACGTGCTCGTGTGGGTCGTCGAGCTTTTCTCGACCTTCCTGCGCCTCATCACGCTCGCCGTCCGTCTGTTCTGCAACATGTTCGCAGGACACGTGGTCATGGGCTCGTTCGCCATCATGGCGAGCATGTTCATGCAGCCGCTGCTTCAGCAGGTTTCCGCGGCCCACGCCGTCGGCGCCCTGCCTTCGCTGGCCTGGCTTGCCATTCTCATCCTGATCTATGCGATCGAGCTTGTGGTCGGCGCCATCCAGGCTTACGTCTTCACGGTCCTTACCGCCGTGTATGTCTCCGAGGCAGAGGAGGTCGCGGAGGAGGAGTAGTCTTCCGTTCGCGCCTTAAAGGTAAGGCAATTCGTTAAACCGCCGGTGCCCGTACCCATGGAGCCCGGCAGTTATAAAAAGGTTATCCTGCGTGAAATAAGACACGCACGACAAAGGAGGAATCGTGGGAGTTATCGGTTACGGTCTCGGTGTTATCGGCGCTGGTCTTGCTATCGGCCTGTCTGCTCTGGGTGCTACGGGTGCTATGGCCCGTCAGCCTGAGGTCCAGGGCCGCGTGTTCACCGTCTTCATCATGGGCTCCGCTTTCGGCGAGGCTCTGGCTCTGATCGGCTTCGTTGTCGCGCTGATCGTTAAATAGCACGGAGCGTCAAGTATGAATCTTTCATCCCAGAAGAGCGCGATCGCACTCTCCGCGTCCGCGGCCGCGCTGCTCATGCCGGTTTCCGCGTTCGCCGAGGACGGCGCCGCCGGTGCGGACATCCTCATCCCTAAGATGGCGGAGTTCATCCCGGCGCTTATCGCCTTCCTGATTATCTGGATCGTGCTGGCCAAGGTCGCCCTGCCGGGCATCATGAAAACCATGGAGGAGCGCGGCAAGAAGATCGAGGAGAGCCTCGACGAGGCCGAGAAGACCAAGCAGGAGGCTATCGCCAAGCGCGCTGAGTCCGACTCGATCGTCACCGACGCCCGTCGTCAGGCTGCCGACATCGTTCTCGAGGCCCGTAAGGACGCCGAGTCCGAGCGTGCCCGTATCATCGAGGCTGCTCACAAGGAGGCCGAGGAGATCATCGCCAAGGCCCATACGACCGTCGAGGACGAGCGCAAGTCCATCTACGCCGGTGCCGCGAGCTCCATCGCCGACCTGTCCGTTGCCGTCGCCACCAAGATCGTGGGCGAGGCACTCGAGGACGATGCCGAGCAGAAGAAGCTCATCGAGCGCTACATCCAGGAAGCAGGTAGCCTGAATGCCGACTAGCCGCTATCAGGACAAGGTGCTCGAGACCTACGCGCGTTCCCTTTTGGAAGCCGCCAAGGCCGAGAACCATGTGTTCGAGGACCTCGAGATGATCGAGCGCTTGGCTTCTGCCAGCCCCGAGATCATCGCCGTGCTCGACACCATGTCCAAGCGCGACCAGCTCGACCTTCTTCCCAAGGTGGCAGCTGCCTTTAAGTATGTTGCCGAGGAAGACGAGGATGTAGTGGGCGTGACCGTCACCACGGCGATCCCGCTCGACGACGAGCTGCGTCAAACCATCACTAAGAAATGCGAGCAGGACTTCGGCCGCAAGGTATTCCTTATCGAGCAGGTCGACCCGTCTATCGTGGGCGGCCTGGTGCTCGAGGCCCGCGGCGAGCGTCGTGACATTTCCGTCAAGACGCAGCTGCGCATCGCGCAGGAGACCCTCGCAAACTCTGCTAATTCGTACGGAGGTGAAGCCTAATGTCCGAAACCCTCAATGCCCAGGATATCGCCAAGAAACTGCAGGAGCAGCTCACGAGCCTCTCCGCGACGGTCGATACGCATGAGGTTTCAACGGTCGACGAGGTAGGCGACGGCATCGCGCGCGTCTCCGGCCTCAAGAGCGCCATGGCAGGCGAGCTTCTGGAGTTCAAGAGCTCCGATACCGGTGAGACCGTCTTCGGCCTTGCCCAGAACCTTGACCGTGACGAGGTCGGCGCCGTTCTGTTCGGTGCCGTCGACTCCATCAAGGAAGGCGACGAGTGCCGCACCACTGGCCGCGTTATGGATATCCCCGTGAGCCGTGCCATGCTCGGCCGCGTCGTCAATCCGCTCGGCCAGCCCATCGACGGCCTGGGCGACATCGTCGCTACGCACCGTCGCCCCATCGAGTTCAAGGCTCCCGGCGTCATCGATCGTACCCCGGTGTGCGAGCCGGTTCAGACCGGTCTGCTCGCTATCGACTCCATGGTGCCTATTGGCCGCGGTCAGCGTGAGCTCATCATCGGTGACCGTAAGACCGGTAAGACCGCCATCGCCATCGACGCTATCCTCAACCAGCGCGGCAAGGGCATGGTCTGCATCTATGTCGCCATCGGCCAGAAGGCCTCCACGGTTGCCAACATCCGCGAGACCCTCGCTCAGCACGGTGCGCTCGACTACACCATCATCGTTTCGGCCACCGCTGCCGATTCCGCCCCTATGCAGTACATCGCGCCTATGGCCGGTGCCGCTATTGGCGAGTTCTTTATGTACAACGGCGAGGACGGCAAGCCCGCCAGCGAGACCAACCCCGGCGGCCACGTGCTCGTCATCTACGACGACCTGTCCAAGCAGGCTGTGGCCTACCGTCAGATGTCGCTGACGCTGCATCGTCCGCCTGGACGCGAGGCCTATCCTGGCGACATCTTCTACCTGCACTCTCGTCTGCTCGAGCGTGCCGTCAAGATGTCCAAGAAGAACGGTTACGGCTCCATGACGGCACTGCCGATCATCGAGACCCAGGACGGCGACGTCTCGGCCTACATTCCGACCAACGTCATTTCCATTACCGATGGTCAGATCTACCTGCAGTCCGAGCTCTTCTTCCAGGGTCAGCGCCCGGCAGTCGACGTGGGTATCTCCGTGTCCCGCGTCGGTGGCGATGCGCAGACCAAGGCCATGAAGCAGGTCGCCGGCAACCTCCGTCTGGACCTCGCTTCCTATCAGGAGCTCGCTGGCTTTACGCAGTTCGGCTCCGACCTCGACGAGGCTACTCAGAAGCAGCTGACCCACGGTGCTCGCATGACCGAGCTCCTGAAGCAGCCGCGTTACAAGCCGTTCGAGGTTGGCGAGCAGATCGTTACGCTGTTCGCTGGCAACGAGGGCTTCCTGGATGACCTGGAGATCGCCGACGTGCTGCCTTTCCGTGCCGAGCTCATCGAGTACATGGACAATGGCTTTGGTTCGCTGCTCGACAAGGTTCGCGCCAAGAAGATCGATGATGACACCAAGGCTGAGCTCTTGCGCGTCATCGGCGACTTCAAGCAGCAGTTCATGGCCAAGCACCATTCGGATGTTTCTGGATCAGAGGAGAACTAAGCCCCATGGCCAACCTTCGCGACATTAAGAAGCGAATCTCCTCGGTTACCACGACCAAGCAGATCACGCGCACGATGGAGATGGTCTCTACGGCCAAGATTCGTCGTGCCCTCGATCGCTCCAAGCAGGCCGAGCCCTATAAGGAGGCGCTGACCGACGTCATGTTGACGGTCGCCGGCGACGCCTCCTGTTCGGGCACCGATCCCATGCTGCAGAAGCATGAGAGCGTCAAGCATGGCCTGATTGTCGTTATTGCCTCGGACCGCGGCCTTGCCGGCGGTTTCAATACGACGGTGGAGCGCACGGCCGAAAAGCTCGCCGCTTCTTGGGCGAACGACGGCATCGAATGCGAGATCATCGCGTGCGGGCGTAAGCCGGCCACGTATTTCCGTGACCGCGCAAACGTTGTCATGCACTTTGAGGGCAACTCCTCTGAGCCCGATTTCAATCAGGCCCGCATGATCTCCTCTCATATCTGCGATGCGTATCGTGCCGGTGAGCTTGACCGTGTCGAGCTTGTCTACCACCACGCCAAGAACCGCGTGGATCAGGAGCTTCGCGTCGAGCATCTGTTGCCGCTCGACCCCGAGATGATCGCTATGGCCCACGGTCCGCGTAAGAACGAGACCGACGCCCCTAAGCGCATCTCGTCCACGTTCGAGTTCGTGCCCTCTCCCGAGCATGTTCTCGGCAAGCTTGTGCCGTCTTATATCCTGACGGTCATCTACCAGGCCCTGATCGATTCGGCGGCTGCCGAGCAGGGTGCACGCCGCAAGGCCATGCACTCCGCGACGGAAAACGCCACCGCGATCATCTCGACCCTTACCCGCACGTATAGTCGCGTGCGCCAGGCTTCGATCACGACCGAGATTAACGAGATCGTCGGCGGAGCCTCAGCATTGGAGGAACAGTAATGGCTAATAACACCGTAAAGCTTGCGGTCGAGGAAGCCACCAAGAAGACGACTGCCGGTGATGGTCGCATCGTGCGAATCATCGGCCCTGTCGTCGACGTCAAGTTTGACGGCGCGGTGCCCCCGATCTACAACGCGCTCACGGTCGAGGCCGAGACCCCGATCGGTCATCTGAGCACGATCCTCGAGGTCGAGAGCCAGCTTCCGGGCGGCGTCGTCCGCACGGTCGCCATGTCCTCGACCGACGGCCTGCAGCGCGGCCTCATCGCCACCGATACCGGTGAGCCCATGAAGATGCCCGTTGGTCCCAAGACGCTCGGCCGCATTTGGAACGTCATGGGCAAGCCCGTCGACGGCAAGCCCATGCCCGAGGTGGAGGAGTTCTACCCCATCCACCATGCAGCGCCCCGTTTCGACGAGCTCACCACCAAGACCGAGATCTTCGAGACCGGCATCAAGGCCGTCGACCTGCTCGAGCCCTACATCCGCGGCGGCAAGACAGGTCTGTTCGGCGGCGCCGGCGTCGGCAAGACCGTTCTGATCCAGGAGCTCATCAACAACCTCGCCCAGGAGCACGGCGGCACCTCGGTGTTCACCGGCGTCGGCGAGCGTACCCGCGAGGGCACCGACCTGTTCCTCGAGATGAGCGAGTCTGGCGTTATCGACAAGACCTGCTTGGTCTATGGTCAGATGAACGAGCCGCCCGGAGCGCGTCTGCGCATCGGTCTGGCCGGCCTTACCACCGCTGAGTACTTCCGCGATCGCGGCCAGGACGTTCTGCTGTTCATCGACAACATCTTCCGCTTCTCCCAGGCAGGTTCCGAGGTTTCCGCACTGCTGGGCCGTATGCCGTCCGCCGTTGGTTACCAGCCCACGCTGGCAACCGAGATGGGCGACCTCCAGGAGCGCATTACCTCGACCAAGACGGGCTCCATTACCTCCGTCCAGGCTGTCTACGTCCCCGCAGACGACCTGACCGACCCGGCGCCTGCCACGACGTTTACGCACCTCGACGCCACCACGGTTCTTTCGCGTAGCATTTCGTCGCTCGGCCTGTTCCCGGCTATCGACCCGCTCGCATCTTCCTCCGACGCTCTCGATCCCTCGATTGTCGGCGAGGAGCACTACCGTGTCGCCGTCAAGGTCCAGGAGCTCCTGCAGGAGTACTCCGACCTTCAGGACATCATCGCCATTCTGGGTATGGACGAGCTGTCCGAGGAGCAGCGCCTTACGGTCAACCGTGCCCGTAAGATTCAGCAGTTCCTCTCGCAGTCCTTCCACGTCGCCGAGAAGTTCACCGGCAACCCCGGTGTCTACGTCCGCGTCGAGGATACCGTCCGCTCTTTCGCCGAGATTGTCGACGGCAAGGCCGATGACCTGCCCGAGCAGGCTTTCCGCTATGCTTCCACGATTGAGGACGTGCGCGAGCGCGCCCGCAAGATGGGGGAGAAGTAGGTTATGCGTATCCGCATCGTGTGCCCCGTGAGCTGCGCCTATGAGGGCGACGCTGCGTTTGTGTCGATTCCGTCCACGGATGGCGAGTTTGGCGTTCTGCCTGCTCACTCCAGCGAGATCTGCACGATCGACCGCGGTTACGTTCGCGTTTCCGATAAGGCCATGGGCACTGTCGACCACACGTTTGCCGTGGCCGGCGGCTATGCCCAGGTTGCGGACGATGTCGTGACCGTTCTCGCCGAGCGCGCTTGCGATTTGGCGACCGTCGATGCCGACAAGCTTAAAGCTGATATTCAAGGTTTTGAAGAGAAGCTGGGTAATTTGTCGGAGGATGATGCACGCCGCGCCTACCTCTATAATGAAATCGCATGGTGTAAGCTCAAGCTTGCCCAATAGTCAAACGATTTAGCGTTCGACCATTTGCGAACACATCATGCCCGGGATGGCCCAGCCACCCCGGGCATGCTTTTTGAAAGGGTAGACCTTGGATATTATCCGCGTTGAGGGTGGCCACGCCATCGGAGGCTCCGTGCCCGTTTCGGGCGCCAAGAACTCCGCACTCAAACTCATGGCGGCAACGCTTCTGGCGCCGGGCAAGACGACGCTGCAGAACGTGCCCGATATTTCCGATGTCCACGTGATGGGCAAGGTGCTCAAGGGCATGGGCGCTACGATCGATGTTCTCGACGAGCACACGCTCGAGATTGATACCTCTCAGGTCGATTCTTGGGAGGCCCCCTACGAGCTCGTTGCCAAGATGCGTGCTTCCACCGCCGTCATGGGACCCCTGCTGGGTCGCTTCCATCGCGCCAAGATTGCCATGCCGGGCGGCTGCAACCTGGGTGCTCGCAAGATCGATATGCACATTCTTGGTCTTGAGGCCCTGGGCGTTGAGTTCGATACCGCCCACGGTTACATCAACGCTAATGCGCCCCAAGGTCTGCTCGGTACCACCGTCACGCTCGAGTTCGCCAGCGTCGGTGCGACCGAGAACCTCATCATGGCCTCTGTGCGCGCACAGGGCACCACGGTTATCGATAATGCCGCCCGCGAGCCCGAGATCGTCGATCTCGCTAACATGCTCAACGAGATGGGCGCCAAGATTGTTGGCGCCGGTACGCCCGTCGTGACTATCGAAGGCGTGGAAGAGCTCCATCCCGTTACCCATCGCGTGGTGGGCGACCGCATCGAGGCCGGTACCTTTATCGTTGCCGGTGCGTTGATGGCCGACGATCGCGGTGTCGACGTCACGGGTTTTTGCCCCATTCACTTGGGCATGGTGCTCAAGAAGATGGAGCTCATGGGTATCGACTGCGAGCGCGTCGAAGATGGCGTCCATGTGAACCGTGCCGAGCGTATCAAGCCGGTCGACATCCAGACGCTTCCGTTCCCCGGTTTCCCGACCGACATGCAGGCGCAGATTATGGTGCTCTCCGCCCTTGCCGACGGCAGTTCCGTTATTACCGAAAATATCTTCGAGAATCGCTTTATGTTTGCCTCTGAGCTGGTGCGCATGGGTGCCGACATTCGTATCGAGAGCCATCATGCCATGATTCATGGCGTCAAGGGCTTCTCGGGTGCACAGGTTACCTCGCCCGATCTGCGTGGCGGAGCGGCCCTCGTCGTAGCGGGCTTGATCGCCGACGGGACGACCGAGGTTTCGGCCATCCATCACATCAAGCGCGGCTACGAGCAGTTTGTCGAAAAGCTGCAGGCGCTCGGCGCGCATGTCGAGCATGCTACCGTCCCCGATCCCGTCATCTACTAATACAGGTTGCCTATGTTTAATAAAAAGCCCCTCGCGGATACCACCGCCCGAAGACCCTCAACTGGTGCGCAGGCCAAGATCTACAGTCGCGATAACGTGGCTCGCTATTCCGAGCGCGCTCGTCAACGTCGTCGTAGCCACACGATTCGTCACGTCGCGCTCATTGTCGTGCTTGGCGTGCTGCTGAGTGCCACTACCGCTGCCGGCCTGTGGTTTGCCACCATTATGGGCAAGCTCGGCGATTCCAATGTCATTACCGACAATCTGCGTCGGGTTCTGGTTGACACCGATGAGGCAAAGGATCCGTTCTACGTGCTGCTTCTTGGCACCGACGGCCGTCCGGGCGAGGATACGTATCGTGCCGACTCGATTATCCTGGCACGCATCGACCCCACGCAAAAGCAGGCGACGCTCATTTCCGTTCCGCGCGACACCAAGGTCGAGTACAAGGGCGAGACCATGAAGATCAACGCCTGCCATACCGTTGGCGGCGCCGAGGCCATGGTCGAGGCGGTCAACGAGCTGTGCGGTGTTCAGATTTCCCACTATGCCGAGGTCAGCTTCGACGGTATGCAGGCGCTGATTGATTCGGTTGGCGGTATCGACATTAACGCAACCGATGATGTTGACGACCCCGAGCACCTGGATATTAAGATTACCGCTGGCCAGCAGCATATGGACGGTGCCACCGCCCTTACCTATGCCCGCTGCCGCTACACCTATGCCGACGGCGATTACACGCGCATGCGCCACCAGCGTCAGGTGCTTGGCGCCCTTGCCAACCAGATTCTCAATAACTTCGATGCCACGAAGATCTTTGGCCTGGTTAATTCGCTGTCCGATATGCTCGTAACCGATATGAGCGTTCAGGATATCGTGGCTACGGTCAACG